>JAEWJQ010000046.1 GCA_023386515.1 Pseudomonadota bacterium
CCCCATCGTCCAATTCGCCTGCATCCGCACCCTCGGATTGGGCGCACACCAGATTTCGCCGGTATCGTTGATCGCGGTGACCCAAATCAGATTATGCTCCTGCCCGTAATCGATCACGGCAAAGGCATAGCCTGCCCCCTTGTCGAGGACGTGAACCGGCAAGGGTGGGTCGAGCTGCTGGAATGACATGATGATGCACCTTTCGCGTCGACAACCACGCTGCGGCCACCGTGTTCAACCTGGATCAATATGTTAGTTTGGGGATGGATGACGCCGCGGCGCCTCCCCATATCCAGCGCATGACGCAAGATCCGACCCGCCGCTCGTTACTGTCGCTTGCCGCCACCGGCGCTGCCGGCGCGATCCTGTGGGGCTGCCGTGCCGCGCCGGCCGATGCCGCCACCTATCCGGTCCAGATGAGCGATGCCGCCTGGCGCAAGAAGCTCGGCGACCAGGCCTGGGCGGTGCTGCGCCACGAAAGCACCGAGCGCCCCTTCTCCAGCCCGCTCAACAACGAGCATCGCGCCGGCACCTTCGGCTGCAAGGGCTGCGACCAGCCGCTGTTCTCGTCCAAGACCAAGTTCGACAGCGGCACCGGCTGGCCCAGCTTCTGGGCGCCGCTACCCCGCGCGATCGGCACCAAGAGCGACCGCTCGTTGCTCGAGGAGCGGGTCGAGGTCCATTGCAGCCGCTGCGGCGGCCATCTCGGCCATGTCTTCGACGACGGCCCGAAGCCGACCGGCAAGCGCTATTGCATGAACGGCGTCGCGATGACCTTCCGCCCGGCGTGAGGGGTTAACCCCGCCCAAAAACGGCGTCATCCCCGCAAAGGCGGGGATCCACAGACGCGGACACTCGAGGGGCAATCAACCGGTGTTGCGCGTCTGGATCCCCGCCTACGCGGGATGGCGTATAATTCCGAGACAGCGCCCGACCGCCTTAGCGATCCGCGACCGGCGTCACCGGCACCGCGGCCGAGGTGGCGATCATCGCCATGTTGGCGCGGGCGACTTCGTCCAGGTCGCTGGCGGTCGCCGGCGCGGCGTCGCTGCCCAGCGGGGCGTGGCCCGAATAGATGAAGCCGTTGGTCGGATAGGCCGAGGTGCCGAGATCGCCGTTCGGTGCATACCAGACCTTCACCTCGCTCCAGTCGCCGGCGGCGGAGACGTCGACGGCGCGGACGTTGCGCTCGATCTGGCCAGGGCGCGACCAGTTGGCGTGGGTCAGCAGCACTTCGCGATCGCTGATCACCTGCGACACCATGGCGACATGGCCGACGCGCATGCGGTGGGTCGACTGGAAGGACAGCACCGCGCCGATCTCCGGCTTGTGACCGCGCTGGTACTTGCCGGCGGCCTGGCCCCACCATGTGTCGGCATTGCCGTGGATGTCGATACCGGAAACCTCGCGGGCATAGGGCGCGCACTGCCAGAACTGCGCCGCAGCCGGAGTGGCCATCATCAGGCCGCAGGAAACCATCAGCGCAAAACGCGCCGTCAACGACTTCAACACTTCCGTGACCCCCCGGCCAAAACCCGTTCGTCGAGGATGGCGCTACGCAAGAATGTTCCGGGGGGATAGGGGCTTACCCCCGGCTTTCCGGCGAACGGTGGTGAAGCGCCGATGAACGGCTCACCGTGCGACGAAGCGAGGGAGTCAGCCTGTCCTATCTCGCCGCACAACGTCGGGAATCCACCGCCGAACGCGTTCCGGACATGGCGAACCCCGTTTGGTGATTCACGCCGCTGCGCCTGTGGCCGCCTGCCCGACAGCGCGCGGCGACAGCCGGCAAATGCCAGCCCCTTGATGTCCTTGGTAGGCACGGTACCGGCGGCGCAATCCTTCCGCAGCCCTGCAACGCCCGATTTTGAATTTCAGGTTTGCTCCGCTCCGGCCTCTGGCCTAGCCTCGCATCGACCACATAAGGACATGCGCATGGCCCTCGACCCGGAGACTTTCGACGCGCTGATCGACGCCATCCGCCGCTTCGTCGCCGAACGGCTGCGGCCGCTGGAGGCGGAGGTGGAGGCGGCCGATGCCATACCGGACGAGCTCGTCGACGAGATGAAGGCGATGGGCCTGTTCGGCCTGTCGATCGCCGAGGACTATGGCGGGCTCGGTCTGACCATGGTCGAAGAGGTGCAGGTGGGCATGGAGATGGGCCGGACCACGCCTGCCTTCCGCTCCGCCTTCGGCACCAACGTCGGCATCGGCAGCCAGGGCCTGGTGATGGCCGGCACGCCCGAACAGAAGGCCGCATGGCTGCCGCGCATCGCCAGCGGCGCGATCGTCACCAGCTTCGCGCTGACCGAACCCGACGTCGGCAGCGATTCGGGCAGCGTCAAGACGCGCGCCGTCCGCGCCAAGGATGCGAATGGGGCCGACATCTATCGCCTGTCCGGCACCAAGCGCTACATCACCAATGCCGACCGAGCCCAGCTGTTCACCGTCATGGCGCGGACCGGCGACGCGCCGGGCGCGCGTGGCGTCAGCGCCTTTCTCGTGCCGCGCGACCTGCCCGGCGTGACGATCGGCGAGCCGGAAAAGAAGATGGGGCAGAAGGGCGCCAAGGTTGCCGACGTCCATTTCGACGATGTGCCCGTTCCGGTCGCCAATCGGCTGGGCGCGGAGGGCGAAGGGTTCAAGATCGCGATGCGCGTGCTCGATCGCGGCCGGTTGCACATCGCCGCCGTCTGCGTCGGCGTCGCCGAGCGGCTGATCGCCGACAGCGTCGCTTATACCAAGGAACGCAAGCAGTTCGGCAAGCCGATCGCCGAGCATCAGCTGATCCAGGGCATGATCGCCGACATGAAGACCGAAGCGCTCGTCGCCCGCGCGATGGTCCTGGAAACCGCCCGGGCCAAGGACGCTCTGGACCAGGCGGCCGCACGGGGGGCGGGCGCAGCGGGCGGTGGCCAGGACGTCGTGCTCGAATCGGCGGCGGCGAAATATTTCGCCAGTGAGATGGTCGGCCGCGTCGCCGACAAGGCGGTGCAGATCTTCGGCGGGGCCGGCTACATCGCCGATTACGGCATCGAACGCCTGTACCGCGACGTCCGCCTGTTCCGCATCTACGAAGGCACCAGCCAGAACCAGCAGATCATCATCGCCCGCGAGACGCTCAAGCGCGGCGGGTGAACCGCCACACCACCCGCCGTCATCCCCGCGCAAGCGGGGATCCAGACGCGCAGGTCCATCAATTGAGGCGCAACATTCGCGCGTCTGGATTCCCGCCTGCGCTGGAATGACGGTTCGCTACGCTTATGACCGACTTTCTCGCCGCCTGCCCGACACACCTATCGCCTGAGGAGCCCTCATGAACACCACCGCCCTGTTCCGTCTCGACGGCCGCATTGCCCTGGTCACCGGCGGCAGCCGTGGCATCGGCCGGATGATCGCCGACGGCTTCATCGCCCAGGGTGCGCGCGTCTACATCTCCAGCCGCAAGGCCGCCGCCTGCGAGGAGACCGCCGCTGCGCTCGGTCCGAACTGCATCCCCCTGCCCGCCGACGTCTCGACCGTCGATGGCGTCCGCGCTCTCGCCGCCGCCCTGGCGACCCGCGAGGAACGGCTCGACATCCTCGTCAACAACGCAGGCGCCGCCTGGGGCGTGCCGTTCGAGGAGTTTCCGGAAAGCGGCTGGGACAAGGTGATGGACCTCAACGTCAAATCCCCCTTCTTCCTGACCCAGGCGCTGCACGGCCTGCTCAAGGCGGCGGGAGCCCCCGGTCGTCCCGCCAAGGTGATCAACATCACCTCGATCGACGGCCAGCGGCTCAATCCGTGGGAAACCTACAGCTATCAGGCGTCCAAGGCGGCGCTGATCTACCTTACCAAGCGGATGGCGGCCCGGCTGGTGCGCGATCACGTCAACGTCACATCGATCGCACCCGGCGCCTTTGCCAGCGAGATGAACCGCGCCGCCCGCGATCATGGCGATGCGGTGGCGCAGGCGATTCCGGCGGGACGGATCGGCACTGACGAGGACATGGCCGGCGCCGCCATCTATCTCGCCAGCCGGGCGGGCGACTATGTCGTTGGCGAGACGATCACCGTCGACGGCGGCCTGGTCCACGCCGCGCTCGGGGCCAGTATCGACGGCTGATGGCGCTGTCCTACAAGACGGCCAATCGCTAGGCTCGGCCGCGTCCGTCGTCCTGCGCGCCGTCGCTCAGCACCCCGGACGTATGGGCCGCTGCGCGGGCTGCTGCGCTGCGGGGGCCCGAACGCTGTTTCTCATCGTCGATCCCCCGACAGATTTCGCGATCTGTGAATCGCGACGGATCATGACGATCCGCCGACGCCCAGCGTGCGATCTGTGCGACTTTTGCGACCTTCCATCGCCGCGCCGCCCGCGAAGCCGCGACGCCGCAGGCACAGGACTCAGGCGTCGGAGCCATTGGCGCCGCCCCGGTGGGCGCTGCTGACGGCGGCGTCCACCCTGCGACGGGTGAGACTTTCGGGACCTTCCGCCGCCGCCGTCAGCGTGCGATGCCCCCCGCCGCCAGCACCGCCAGCGTCACCAGCTCGCTGGCGGTCGAGGTCATCGGGGCGATCTGCACCGGCTTTTCCATGCCGATCAGCATCGGTCCGATCACGCTGTCGCCGCCCAGTTCGCGCAGCAGCTTGGCGGAGATGTGCGCCGATTGCAGGCCGGGCATGATCAGGATGTTGGCCGGTCCGGACAGGCGCGCGAACGGGTAATTGGCCAGCTGGCGCGGATTGAGCGCGACGTCGGGCGGCATCTCGCCCTCATATTCGAAGCCGACCTGACGCCCGTCGAGCACCGCGACCGCCTCGCGGATATTGTCGACCCACGCGCCCTTGGGGTTGCCGAAGGTCGAATAGCTCAGCATCGCGACGCGCGGCTCGTGACCCATGCGGCGCGCGACCTGCGCCGTCTGTTCGGCGAAATCGGCGAGCTGCTCGCCGGTCGGCCGCTCGTTGACCGTGGTATCGGCGATGAACACCGTGTGGCTCTGGCCGACCATGATGTGGATGCCAAAGGGGGTGCGGCCCGCCTCCGGATCGATCACCCGCTTCACCTGGCGCATCGATTCGGCCCAGGTGCGGGTGATGCCGGTGATCATCGCATCCGCTTCGCCCAGCTGCAGCAGCGCCGAGCCGAAGACGTTCCGGTCCTGGTTGATCATCCGCTCGACGTCGCGGCGCAGATAGCCGCGGCGCTGCAACCGGCCATAGACGAAATCGACCATCTTCGGCACCAGCGGCGACACGCGGCTGTTGTGCAGCTCGTAATCGTCCGGATTGACGCCCAGCGCGCTCAGCCGATCGCGCACATCGTCGCGGCCGACCAGCACCGGCGTGCCGTAGCCGCCTTCCTTGAAAGCGATCGCTGCGCGCAGCACGACCTCCTCCTCGCCCTCCGCGAACAGCACGCGCTTCGGCCGCGCCCGCGCACCTTCATAGGCCAGCGTCAGGACCGACGTCGTCGGATTGAGCCGCGCACGCAGGCTTTGGCGATAGGCCTGCATGTCGAGGATGGGCTTGGTCGCGACGCCCGAGTCCATGGCCGCCTTGGCGACCGCGGCGGGCACCTCCTCCATCAGCCGCGGATCGAACGGCGCGGGGATGATGTAATCGGGGCCGAAACTGTGGCTGACGCCATAGGCGACCGCGACCTCTTCCGGCACGCGTTCGCGGGCGAGGTCGGCGATCGCCTTGGCCGCGGCGATCTTCATGTCATCGTTGATCCCCGTCGCGCGGACGTCCAGCGCGCCGCGGAAGATGAAGGGGAAGCCCAGCACGTTGTTGACCTGGTTCGGATAGTCCGACCGGCCGGTGGCGATGATCGCGTCGGGGCGGGCCGTCTTCGCCTCTTCCGGCAGGATCTCCGGCACCGGATTGGCCATGGCGAAGATGATCGGCGCGTCGGCCATCTCGATCACCATGTCGCCCTTCAGCGCGCCGGCGGCGGACAGGCCGATGAACACGTCGGCACCGACCAAGGCTTCCTTCAGCGTGCGGCGGTCCGTGGCGGCGGCATGCGCCGACTGCCACTGGTTCACGTCGTCGCGGCCCTGGTAGATGACGCCGGTCTTGTCGCACATGATGACATGGTCGTGGCGGACGCCCATCGCCTTCATCAGCTCGGTGCAGGCGATCGCCGCCGCGCCGGCGCCATTGACGACGACGCGGATGTCCTGAAGCTTGCGCCCGGTCAGCAGACAGGCGTTGATCAACCCGGCGGCGCAGATGATCGCGGTGCCGTGCTGGTCGTCATGGAAGACCGGGATGTTCATCTTCTCGCGCAGCGCCTGCTCGATGATGAAGCATTCGGGCGCCTTGATGTCTTCGAGGTTGATGCCGCCGAAGCTCGGCTCCATCAGCTCGACCGCGTCGATGAAACGGTTCACGTCCTCGGTCTTCAGCTCGATGTCGATCGAATCGACGTCGGCGAAGCGCTTGAAGAGCACCGCCTTGCCCTCCATCACCGGTTTGGAGGCGAGCGCGCCGAGATTGCCCATGCCAAGGATCGCGGTGCCGTTGGAGATGACGGCGACCAGATTGCCCTTGGCGGTGTAATCATAGGCGGTGGCGGGATCGTCGGCGATCGCCTGCACCGGCACCGCGACGCCGGGCGAATAGGCCAGCGCCAGGTCGCGCTGCGTCGCCATCGGCTTGGACGCGACGATCTCGATCTTGCCGGGGCGCCCCTCCGAATGGAACAGCAACGCCTCGCGCTCGGAGAACTGTAGGGACGCTTCTTCGGACATGGGACCTCGCTGGCGGCTGGGGACGCTACGGCTCTTGACCGTTTAGGACCGGCCTTTCAACCCGTGCTAGGCATGTCGAGGGCTGCGACCTATAGCCCGCAGGCCCGCGCCGAGCGCCCGATCGAACGATGAACAGCACCCCCGCACGATGACCGCGCCCACCCCGATGATGGCGCAATATCTCAGCCTGAAGGCCGAGGCCGAGGATTGCCTGCTGTTCTACCGCATGGGCGATTTCTTCGAGCTGTTCTTCGACGACGCGCGCGTCGCCGCCGGTGTGCTCGACATCGCGCTGACCGCGCGCGGCGAACATGGCGGCGAGAAGGTGCCGATGTGCGGCGTGCCCGTCCACGCCGCCACCGCCTATCTGCAGCGGCTGATCAAGGCCGGCCATCGCGTCGCCATCGCCGAACAGACCGAAAGCCCGGAGGCGGCGCGCAAGGCGCGCGGGTCGAAGGCGCTCGTCAACCGCGCGATCGTCCGCTTCGTCACCGCCGGCACGCTGACCGAGGAGGCGCTGCTCGACGCGCGCGCCGACAATTGGTGCGTCGCGATCGGCGAGGCGGGCGGCGCGGTCGCCCTCGCCGCGGCGGACGTCTCGACCGGCCGGTTCGAGGTGATCGACTGCCCGGTCGAATCCCTGGGCGCCGAACTCGCCCGGCTCGGCGCGGCGGAGGTGGTCGCCGCCGAGACCAGCGACCATGCCGGCGCGGCGACCAGCCTGCGCCCCAGGCAGACGTTCGA
>JAEWJQ010000064.1 GCA_023386515.1 Pseudomonadota bacterium
ATACGGTGGTGCTCGGCCTCGGGCTGGCAACGCTGCTCGCCGAGGGCGGCACCGCGGCGCTGACCGTCGCCGACGTGCCGGGGGTGACGATCGCCGGCCTGCTGATTGATGCGGGGCCGCAGGAATCGCCCGTGCTGATGCAGATCGGTCCGCGCGGCGCAGGCGGCGATCACCGCGACCATCCGACCTTGCTCGCCGACCTGTTCTTCCGCGTCGGCGGTGCCGCGGTCGGCAATGCCGGCACCTGCCTGGAGATCAACAGCCACCATGTCATCGGCGACCATCTCTGGATCTGGCGTGCCGATCACGGCGACCGCGACAACGGGCGCGTCCATGTCGGCTGGGACGAGAGCCGGGCGACGCACGGCCTCGTCGTCAATGGCGATCACGTCACCTGCTACGGTCTGTTCGTCGAGCATTTCCAGGGCTGGCAGACGCTGTGGAACGGCGAGGACGGACGGACCTTCTTCTACCAGAACGAACTGCCCTACGATCCGCCGAGCCAGCGCGCCTGGCGCGCGGATTCTCCGCGGGGCTGGGCGGCGTACAAGGTCGCCGATCACGTCCGCCGGCACGAGGCGGTGGGGATGGGCGTCTACGCCAATTTCACTGCCGATCCGTCGATCGTCCTCGCCAGCGCGGTCGAGGTGCCCGACGCGCCTGGCGTGCACGTGTCCGACGTGACGACCATTTCCCTGGGCGGCGGCAAGGGGACGATCGCGCATCCGGTCAACGGGGCAGGGGCAGCCGCGCGGCCGGGCAGCATCCGTCAGACGCTGATTCGTTACGGCGGGGGCGTAGACCCGGCGGGCGCGGTCAGCCGATCGACAGGAAGGCGGTGACGGTCAGGCGCCCGATGGCGGGATCGGGCGACAGGATCGCATCGGGCGCGATCGCGCCGCTGTGCAGGAGCTGGCTGCGGTAGAGGATGGCGCGGTTGTAGCGCGCCTCCGCGATGCCGATCCGCTCGAACAGCGGGGTGTGGTCGAGGATGTAACCCTCCGGCGGCGCGGCGGCGACTTCCCCCTGCAGCTGTTCGAAGAACGCCGGAGCGCGGATGTCGTCGATCGTTTCGAAGCCGGTTGCGCGGTGGCGGAAGAAGGCGGTGCCGTCGCGATGCGCGGGGGAGAGGTAATGGACCATCGCGACCCGGTCCCTGCCATAGGCATCGACGTGCGGCACGCGCTGACGGACGTCGAGTGCGTCGGGCCGGGCGGTGACGATCGAGAAGCTGGCGTCGATCACGCCGATCTGGCGGTGCGGTCCGAAGCGGTGGCCGAGCGCCTGGGCGATCACCGGGAAGTGATCGCGGAAGTAGGTTTCGGGCAGCGGCGCGCGCACGCCGGGGTAATGGTGTCCGGCCGGTTCGAACGTGGCGGCCACTGCGGCCTGCCGCAGGCCGTCGGGGTCGGCGGCGAAGTCGTCGATCACGACCAGCGGCTCGCCTTCCTGCCCCAGCCGTTGCGCGGTGATGGCCGGGCGCGTCACGCCGGCGATCGGGGGGCGCCGGTCGAGGCGCGGACGACGAGTGTCGCCGGCACGATGATCGGCTCGGCGATGTCGCCCGGCTGATCGCCGATCCCCCGCCCGACCGCGCGCGCGGTCACCTCGGCGATCGGCTGGATGATCGCGGTCAGCGGTGGATGGACGAAGCGGACGATCGGCGTATCGTCGAAGCTGAGGATCGACAGCTCGCCCGGCACGTCGAGCCCGCGCTCGCGGGCCAGCTCCAGCGTCGCCAGCGTCATCTGGTCGCTGCAGGCGATGATCGCGGTCGGCGATACCGCGCCGTCGAGCAGGGCCGCCGCTGCCGCCCGACCGGAGGCGAAGCCGAAGTCGCCGGCGGCGAGCAGGCCGTCGGTCGGCAACCCGGCGTCCGCCATCGTCGCCCGCCAGCCGTCGGTGCGCCAGCCGCTCAGCTCATATTCGTCTGGACCGGCGATGAAGCCGATGCGGCGATGGCCGAGCGCGATCAGATGCTCGGTGGCGATGCGCGCTGCGCCCGCTTCGTCCATCGCGACGGCGAAGCCGGGGCCGGCGTTGCGCGATCCGATCCGCGCGAAGGCGATGCGATGCTCCTCCAGCAGGGAGGTGATGAGCGGGTTTTCGGAATGCGGCGGGGTCAGGATGACGCCGTCGGGCTGGATCGCGGCGATTGCGGCGAGCAGTTCGCGCTCGATATGATCGCTGTGCGTGTCGACCAGTTCGACGATCATGCGATAGCCGTGCTCGGCGCAGGTCAGCATGCCGCCGAGCAGCATCTGGTCCACCCAGTCGGTGCCCTGGCGGTCGCGCCAGCCGGCGATGGTCCGTTCGCGGTCGTTGAGCGCGACGATCAGATAGGAACGCGATCCCGCCATCCGCTGCGCCGCGATCGACGGTACATAGCCGAGGCGCGCGATCGAGTCCTGCACCCGTGCCATCATCTCGGGCCGGACGTTCGGCTCCTTGTTGATGACGCGGCTGACCGTCTGCAACGACACGCCCGCGTCCGCCGCGACGTGGCGGATGGTCACCGCTTGCCGACGCCGCGCCATCAGGCGGGCGCCGCGCCGCAATAGCGCGCGACGTAATCCGCGTGCGCGGGCAGGCCGCGCACCGTCGTCGCGACGCCTTGGCGCAGGCCGGACAGGAAGCGGGCCAGTTCCTCGTCGGGCAGCTTGGCGGCGATCGGGTGGCGGGCGGCGGGGGTGATGCCCTGGCCCAGCATCACCTGGATCCAGCTGTTCTCCGCGAACAATTCGTCGTTGCGGCGGAAGACGCGGCCGGTCTCGCGGAACAGGCCGATCTTCTGCGCCAAACTTTCGGGGATCTCCATCGCCGCGCACTGCCGCCAGAACGGCGAGTCCCGTCGCTCGGTGACCTTGTAGTGAAGGATCAGGAAATCGCGGATCTGATCCATGTCGGTCAGTTGCTGATCGTTGAATTCGGCGACGTCGTGCGGCGAGATCGGCCCGGCCGCCGGCAGCAGCCGGATCAGGCGCAGGATCGCGCGCTGGATCAGGTGGATGCTGGTCGATTCCAGCGGCTCCATGAAACCGCCTGCCAGGCCGATGGCAACGCAATTGCGATGCCATTGCTTGCGCCGCGCCCCGGTGACGAAGCGCAGCATGTTGGGCTCGGTCAGCACCTTGCCCTCGATGTTGCCGAGCAGCCGGTCGAGCGCCGCATCGCGCGACAGGTAGCGGCTGCAATAGACGATGCCGTTGCCGACGCGATGCTGTAGCGGGATCCGCCATTGCCAGCCGGCATCGTGCGCCATGGCGCGGGTATAGGGTACCGGCGGCCGCACGCTCTCGGTCTGCACCGCGATCGCGCTGTCGCACGGCAGCCAGTGCGTCCAGTCGTCATAACCGACGTGCAGCGCCTGCTCGATCAGCAGCGCACGGAAGCCGGTGCAGTCGAGGAACAGGTCGCCCTCGACCCGTTGCCCGTCTTCCAGCACCAGCGCGGCGATGTCGCCACTATCGCCATCGAGGGCGACGCGGGCGATCTTGCCTTCGATGCGGCGGGCGCCGTCGCCCTCTGCCATGCGGCGCAGGAAGCGGCCGTAGAGGGTGGAGTCGAGCTGATAGGCGTAGCTCATCCGGTCGTCGGGCAGATGGGCGAATCTGCCCTCCCGCGCCGCGATCAGTTCCAGGCAATAATCGTCGTAGGATTGGTCGTGCCCGCGCGCGCGTCCCTCCAGCCAGAAATGCTGGAAGCCGGCGGCCCAATGATCCTTGCCGGTCAGGCCGAAGGCATGGAAGTAGCTGTCGTCCGGCCCTTTCCAGCCGTCGAACTGGATGCCCAGCTTGAACGTCGCCTGCGTCGCCGCCATGAATTCGGTTTCGCTGATCCCCAGCAGCCGGTTGAACGTGATCAGCGGCGGGATCGTCGATTCGCCGACGCCGATCGTGCCGATCGCATCGGATTCGACCAGGGTGACGGTGGCGGTGCGGCCGAGCGTCCGGGTCAGCGCCGCGGCGGTCATCCAGCCGGCGGTGCCGCCGCCGGCGACGACGATGCGGCGCGGTGTCACCGTGGTCATCGGCTGAGCGCCCGCAACAGATAGCTACGCAGCCGGCTCGCCAATTCGGGCGTCATCGGGTCGAGCACGCCGCGTCCGCCCTCGGGCACATGCGCGGTAACCTGATCGTTGTTCTGGAAGACGTAATAATCGAACATATCCCGCCAATGCGCCTTCTGATCGGGAGGGAGGTCGCGGATCGCCATCAGCGCGTGATTGAGCGCCTCCTGCGGCTGACCGAGCCAGCGCGGCGTCTCGCGCCACCAGTAATTGACCAGCACGTTGAAGTCCTCCAGCCCTTCGACGTGGTGCCACCACAGGGCCGGGATGTAGAGCGCGTCGCCGGGCGCCATCTCGACCGTCTGGCCATGCGCCATCGCCTCGGCGAAGCGCGGGTGGCGTTCGAGGTCGGGTGCGTGGAAGTCGACCATGCTGATCGCCCGGCCCGCGGGCGTGTTGTCGACCGGGCCCAGGTAGAGGTTGCGGAACTGCTCGCGCGGGAACAGCGTGAAGCGGCGCCGGCCGGCGGCAACCACGGCGAGGTTGTTGGGCACGTCGTTGTGCGCGGCGATGCGCGTGCGGGTGCCGATCCAGATGCTGGCCAGCGGCTCGCGGTCACCAAGGTCGATATGGTTGGCGGCGTGCAGGCCGTCGAAGAACTGGTGCACGTCGATCGAGGCGAGATAGACGGTCGGCGCCTGCGGCTGCCCCGCGAAGGCCGCCATGCGCGCGAAGATCTCCGGCAATTTCGCGTCGAAGGTGCGGAAGTTCATCGCCATCGCATCGTCGTAGAACAGCCGCCCGCCGCTTCCCGGCTGGCCGACCGAGACGGTGAACGGCCGGTCGCGGTGGTGGCGCAGCAGATAGTCGCGTGCGGCGCCGGCGGATTGCAGGCCAGCCCTGACCAGCGGCCAGTCCTTGGCGAGGCCGCGGATCACGAACGGCGTCTCTGCGCCGCGCAACCGGGCGTCGAGCGCGGCGGCGTCGGCGACCCGCTCCTCCGGCACCCGGGCCAAGCCCGCGAGCGGACCCGGATCGGCCTCAGCCACGCGCCAGCCGCCGGTTCCGACGCGCGACGAGATCGCCGAGATGGGCGAGCGATGCGATCGCCATATAGATCGGCAGCAGATGCTCGTTGGCGTTGAGCTCCGCCAGCGCTGCTCCGTCGAGCTCCGCGAGGCGGTCTTCGTCGATGATATGAAAGCCGACCAGGCGGTTGGTCGAACCGTCGTCCAGCGTCACTTCCAGCGTGAAGGGTTCGAGCAGATTGTGGCGTTGCAGCGCCGCAAAGAAGTCGGCCGATCCGCGATATCCCTCGTCGAGCGCGCCGAGCTGTTCGGCGATACGCTCCAGATAGGGCGTCGGCTGGCCCATCTCGTCGAATCCGCGGCCGCGGGCGTCGCCGGCGGCGATGCGGGGCGAGGCGAGGTCGACATGGACCTGCTTGGCTTCGTCGTCGTCGGGACCGCCGCCGATCAGGAACGGCTGAATGTCCATCGCCAGCGGCCGGTACCGCGCGTCCCAGCGCCCGCCGTCCAAATAGAGGTTCTCGCCATTTTCGAAGCCGAACATGGCGAGCGCGGTGAAGCGGTCGCGGGTATCGTTGAGGCGGAAGAGGATCGGATATTCGCTCTGCACCGCGCGGAATTCGCTCGGCACGGTGATGCAGCACATCTGCGCATCACCAAGGGCGGCGTCACGATCGGTCAGGATGCGCAGGTCGCGATGCGCCTCCGCGGTCAGGATCGCGTGCTGGCTGGTCATCGATGGTCTCGTCAATGGGCGTCCGCAAAGGGCATGGCTGTCAGGCCTGCCGTTCCCGGGAAGAAAAAGCCAGCCTTCTCTGACGAGAAGGCTGGCAGGCCGTCGGGGACCTTAGAAGGTGAGGCGCACGCCGGCCGAATAGCGGGCATCCTGCTTGGCGACGAAGTTGACGTTGCGGTCCGAACGCAGGTGGCCGCTGCGATCCTCGCCCAGAATGTTGATGCCCTCGACGAACACCGTCACCAGCGGCGTGATCGCGTAGCTCGCGCTGCCGTCGAGCTGGCCATACGTATTGACGTAATAGGGATTGGTGCCGGAGCCCGACAGATATCCCTTGCGCCAATTGTAGGCCGCGCGAGCGTTGATGCCATATTTGTCGAAGAACAGAACGGCGTTGGCGCTATCCGACAAACCGGTGATCGCGAACTGTGGAATGCTCGACGGCAGCAGATTGTTGTAATCGCGATTGCCGTTGACGATCGTGTAGTTGAGGATCGTGCCGAAGCCCGTGTTCCAGAAGTTGTGCTGGATCGCGAATTCGAAGCCGTTGACCGATGCCGTCTGGTCGCTGTTGAAAGGCGTGGTGATGACGAAATTGACCAGCGGATCGCCCGGCCCGGCGAGCAGCACGCCGTTCTTGCCGACATAGGTCGGGAAGTTGGTCTGATAGTAGTTCTGAATGAAGGCGAAGGTGCCGTCGTAACCCGGCGCGTTGACGGCCGCCTGGTACCGCGGGCCGTTGGTGGTCACGCCATTGAACGTCGTCGTCGGCGAGGCGATGCCCGGAATGGTCGTGTTGATCTGGGTCGAGCCGATGTAATTCGACACGTCCTTATGGAAGTAGCCGACCGAGATATAGTCTTCCTTGCCGTAATACCATTCGGCCGACAGGTCGATGTTCTTGGACTTGTACGGGATCAGATTGGGGTTGCCGAC
>JAEWJQ010000116.1 GCA_023386515.1 Pseudomonadota bacterium
GCGGTTGCGGCCCCCGGCCCGCTAGCATCATGGCTGGCCCGAACCGCCCGCCGCGCCATAGACTTGGCCATTGGCGTAGCTTGCGTCCGACGCGGCGAGTTGGACGTAGATCGAACCGAGTTCAGCCGGCTGCCCGGGGCGGCCGAGCGGCGTGTTGCCGCCGAACTGCTGCAACTTCTCCATCGTCGCGCCGCCCGACACTTGCAGCGGCGTCCAGATCGGGCCGGGTGCGACGCCGTTGACGCGGATGCCCTTGGGGCCGCGCTGCTTGGCGAGCGACTTGGTGAAATTCATCATCGCCGCCTTGGTCATCGCATAATCGACCAAATTCTCGGACGGGTCATAGGCCTGTTCCGATGTCGTCTGGATGATCGCCGATCCCGGCTTCAGATGCGGCAACGCCGCCTTGGTGACGTAGAACATGCCGTACAGATTGGTCTTCATCGTCGCGTCGAAATCCTCGTCGCTGATGTCGAGCAGGGATTGGCGTTGCTGCTGGCGGCTGGCGTTGTTGACCAGGATGTCGAGGCCGCCGAGCTGGCGGACGGCGGTGTCGACCAATTTGGCGCAATAGGCGCGATCGCGCAGATCGCCAGGAATGGCCACCGCCTTGCGCCCGGCCTGGCGGATCAGCGCGACGACCTCGCGCGCATCGGGTTCCTCGGCGGGCAGATACGCGATGGCGACATCGGCGCCCTCCCGCGCGAAGGCGATGGCCGCGGCCCGGCCCATACCGGAATCGCCCCCGGTGATCAGCGCCTTGCGCCCCTGCAACCGGCCAGAGCCGCGGTAGCTCGTCTCGCCATGGTCGGGGCGCGGGTCCATCTTGCTGGCGAGGCCGGGGAAGGGTTGAGACTGTTTAGCGAAGGGCGGGCGGGGATAGCGGGTGGTCGGATCGATCAGCCCACCGTCGGGCGCGCCCGCGCCGACCTGCTGCGCCGAGGCGGAGGCCGCGGACACCGCAAGGCCCGCCGCAGCGCCGCCCATCACGGTGCGTCGGCTGATGCTGGCCGGAGCGGAGATTGCGTCATCAGGCTGGCTGGTCATCGATATGTCCTCTGTTCGCCGTTACTTACGGTGAACAGAGGACGGTCTGCGCAGTTCCAGCGACGGCGAGCGTCGGACGCGATGGGCCCGACGTCGCGATCGATCCTAATGCCAGATGCTCACCCGCTGCTCCGGCGGCAGGTACATGGCGTCGCCGGGTTTGACGTCGAACGCACGATACCAGGGCCCGAAGTTGCGCACGATGCCGTTGACCCGATATTTGTCGGGCGAGTGCGGGTCGCTCAGCAATTGCTGCCGCACGGCCTCGTCGCGCCGCTTGCCTTGCCAGGCCTGGGCGAACGCCAGGAAGAAGCGCTGATCCCCGGTCATGCCGTTGAGCACCGGCGGCTCGCCGTGGCGGGCGACATAGCGACGATAGGCGGCATAAGCGGTCTCCAGCCCGCCGAGGTCGGCAAGATTCTCGCCCAGGGTAAGGCGGCCCTTGATATGGACGCCGGGGATCGGTTCGTACTGGTCGAACTGGTTCGCCAACCGGTCGGCCTGGACGTTATACTTGGCCGCCGTGTCCTTGCTCCACCAGTCGCGCAACCGGCCGCTCTCGTCGAACTGGCGGCCCTGATCGTCGAAGCCATGGCCCATCTCGTGACCGATCGTCGTGGCGCCGGTTTCCGCATAATTGACCGCAGGATCGGCGTTGGCGTCGAAGAACGGCGGCTGCAGGATCGCCGCCGGCAGGGTGATCTGGTTCATCGTCGGATCGTAATAGGCGTTCACCGTCTGCGGCGTCATGTACCACAGGCCGCGATCGACCGGTTTGGGAAAGCGCTGCAGTTGCAGCCGCCACTGGAAATCGGCGACGGCCAGATTGTTGGCGAGCGGATCGGTGCGGCTGACGGTCAGCGTGGAATAGTCGATCCACTTTTTGGGATGGCCGACGCGCGGGTCGAAGGTCGCGAGTTTGGCGAGCGCGGCCTTGCGCGTCGCATCGTCCATCCAGGTCGCGGCGTCGATCTTGTCCTTATAGGCGGCCTGCATATCGGCGACGAGTTCGTCCGCCTTCGCCTGGGTGGCGGGCGACCAATATTGCTGGACGTAGATCGCCCCGACAGCCTCGCCCAGCGCGTCGTCGATCAGCGCCATGCCGCGCTTCCAGCGCGCCCGCTGCTCCGGCACGCCGCGCAGCGTCTTGGAATAGAAATCGAAATTCGCCTGATCGAAGGCCTTGGGCAGGAACGGCGCGGCGTCAGAGAGGAACCGCGCCGTCATCCATTCCTTCCACGTCGACAGCGGCACGTCGCCCAGCCGCTTCGATGCGGCGGCGACCGCGCTCGGTTCCGACACGTTGACCTTGGCCGCGCCGCCGAGGCCCATGGCCGCGAGGGTCGGCGTCCAGTCCATTTCCGGGGCTAGCGCCGTCAGCTGGGTCCGCGTCATCGGATTGTGCGTCTTCACCGGATCGCGGCGCTGTTCGGGCGTCCACTGGTCCTGGCTCAGCCGCGTCTCGAGCGCGACGATCCGGTCGGTCTTCGCCGCCGCATCGGGGATGCCGGCAAGGTCCTGCAGGCGGATGAGATAGGCGCGATAGGCGCGGCGGATCGCGTCGTACTTTTCGCCGGTCAGCAGGTAATAATCGCGTGTCGGCAGCCCGAGCCGGGCCTGGCCGGCATCGGCCGTGTAATGCGTCGGATCGTCGGCGTCGGTGGAGACGCCGATGTTGATCGGGGCGGCATAGCCGGGCCGCATCATCAGCTGGATCAGTTGGGGTCGGGTCTGCACCGCATCGATCCGGGCGAGCCAGGGCTTGAGCGGGGCGAGGCCATGCGCCTCGATCGCGCGGTCGTCCATCCAGGCGGCGTAGAAGTCGCCCACCTTGCCGGCGGTCGCGTCGGCCGGTTTCGCCGCCGCCTGTTCGACGATGCGGCGGACCTGATCCTCGATCTCGTCGGGCAGGTCGTAATTATAGCCCGCGCCCACCTTGTCGGCGGGGATCGGATGGTCGCGCAGCCAGGTGCCGAGGGCATAATTGTAGAAGTCGTCGCCCGGCTTCACGCTGCGGTCCATGTCCTTCAGCTCCAGCCCCCACGGCTGATAGCGGGGCGCGCCGGTCTGCGCGGCGAGGAGGGCAGGCAGCGAGGCCAGCGCGAGGGCGAGCAGGGCGGTACGGCGCATCGAAAACTCCGGATCGGGTCGAGCGCGCAGCTTAGGCGAAGCGACGAGACCGCGCCAAGCGCAACCTTGCGGCGCGAAGGTTCAGGCGGTGGAGCCGGTCGGAACGGTCGCGCCCGATCCGCTCCTCGTTCGTGGCACTGGATTCAATTCACCTCCGCTGCGCCCGGTGCCTGATAGAGGTGCACGTAATTGTCGCTGATCGCGGCGGCGAGCATACGGCGGTAGCGGTCGTAGCCATCCGCACCGGGTAGGATCAGGCCGAAGGCGCAGGCCGACGGCTCCTGCACCTTTACCATGGCGACGGGCGCGGCGACCGGCATCAATTGCGATCCGCGGCCCGCCTGCAACGTCGCCAGCACGCCATATAGCGTGCCATCCATGGCCGGTCGTGACAGCGTCTGCAGGCGATGCTGCCCCTGTTCGTTGGTCACCAGGTAGATATGCCCCGACAAATTGGGCAGCGACACGTGGCCGGCCTGTTCGAACCGGGCATCGGCGCGTTCCGATTCGACGAAGCCGAGATGGTCGAGTTCGTCCATCCAACGGATCGTCGTCAGATAGGCGAAGATGCCGTCCGGCGTGCCGAAGCTCGGGCGCAGCGTCAGATAGCGCCCCTCCAGCCAGCCCACCGCCGCCCGTGCATAGGAACCGAGATGCTCGGGCGCCGTCTGGCGCGTCGGCGCCGGCGACACGGTCGGGCGCAGGGGAAGGCCCAGCGCCTCTTCCAGCCGGATCGTCGTTGCCAGCGTGAACGGCCGTGTGCCCGCCAGCGCCTTTTCCAGCGTCGACAGGCTAACCCGCGCCATGTCGGCGAGCGCCTGACGCGAGATGCGGCGGCGGGCGAGTTCCTCGCGGACGCGGCGGCCGACCTCTGCCGCCTCGGCGCCGATCAATTCCTGGTCCCGCATACCGCCTCCCTCTGCACATAACCGCACATATCCGGACGCGGCGTCAATATCGTTGCACGGCCCCACCCGTCCCGGCGGCATCGGGCAGGAAGTGGACGATAGCGCCGATGGCTGTCCGGCATCGGCCGCGCATAGAGGGACGGCTCCCGTTTGCAGAGGAGCTTCGCCATGTCCCGCCTTCAGCAGTTCCGCCACGCCCTGATCCCTGGTGCCGCCATGCTGCTCGCCTGGCCAATCGCTGGCGCGCTGGCCGCTCACCCGGTCGTCGTCGCGGCCGCCGGCGCCGCCGCCGCCGCGGACGTGACGGATGACGGCCCGCACGCCGGCACGCTGCTGCTCCGCGGGTTGAAAGCGACGAACGCGATGCCGGCCGTGCGGCTGGGCACCGACATGAACGTCACCGTGACCGGCAATGTCGCGCGCGTCCGGGTGACCCAGGCGTTCCGCAACACCTCCAGTCAATGGATGGAGGCATCCTACCTCTACCCCCTGCCGCAGGATGGCGCCGTCGACGGACTGAACATGGTCGTCGGCAGCCGCGTCATCGTCGGGCGGATCGAGAAGCGCGCTGCCGCCAGGGCGATCTACGAACATGCCAAGGCGCGCGGCCAGAAGACCGGGCTCGTCGAGCAGCAGCGGCCCAATATGTTCTCCACCAGCGTCGCCAATGTCGGTCCCGGCGAAACCGTGCTGATCGCGATCGATTACCAGGCGCCCGTCGTGCCGGTGAACGGCACTTACGCGCTGCGTCTGCCGCTGGTAGTCGGGCCACGCTATACGCCGCCGCACACGCTCACCGACCGGGCGGCCATCGCGGACGCGAATGCGGTCACCGCCGCGCCGGTGATGAACCCGCACGCCGGCATGTCACTCAATCCGACCTCGATCACCGTGCATCTGCGCCCCGGTTTCGATGCCGCCAACGTGATCAGCCCCTATCACAAGATCCTCGTCAGCGGACGCGCCGATGAGCGGACCGTCACGCTGGCCGCCGGCAGCGTTCCCGCCGATCGCGATTTCGAACTGAGCTGGCGTTCGGCATCCGCCGATCCGATGCTGGCGCTGTTCCGCCAGCATGCCGATGCCGGCGACTATCTGATGGCGACGGTGACCCCGCCGGCCGACCTGACGCGGCTACCGTCGCCGCCGCGCGACATGGTGTTCGTCATCGACAACAGCGGATCGATGGGCGGCGCCTCCATGGACGAGGCCAAGGCAAGCCTGTTGCACGCGCTCACGACGCTGCGCCCGCAGGATCGCTTCAACATCATCCGGTTCGACGACACCATGACGCGGCTGTTCGACCATAGCGTTGCCGCCACGCCCGATCAGATTGCACTGGCGCGGCGGTTCACGCAGGGGCTGGAGGCGCGCGGCGGTACCGAGATGCTGCCGGCGCTCAAGGCGGCGCTGCAGGATGCTGCGGAAGGACCGGCGGCGCTCCGCCAGGTGGTCTTCCTCACCGATGGCGAAGTGTCGAACGAGCAGGAGATGCTCGCCACGCTCGGCCGGGACGGAGGGCGCAGCCACGTGTTCTTCGTCGGCATCGGCTCGGCTCCGAACGATCATCTGATGAGCCGTATGGCGCAGGTCGGGCGCGGGGCCTACACGCACGTCGGTACGCCCGACGAGGTCGCCGCGCGAATGATCCCGCTGCTCGACATGCTCGGCCATCCCGCCATGCGGGACCTGACGGTCAAGGTCAGCGGTGGCGCCCTCGACCTCACCCCGCGTATTCTGCCGGACCTCTATGCCGGTCAGCCGCTGGTGCTGGTCGGGCGGACCGATCATCTATCGGGTACGGTCACGGTGTCCGGCACGATCGGCAATCAGCATTGGTCGCGGACGATCGACGTTGCCCAGGCGCAGGACAGCGGCTCGGTGGCCAGGCTCTGGGCGCGCCGGCGGATCGACGACATCGAGGCGGATCGGACCCTGGGCAAGCTGGACGATCGCGCCGCCGACGCGGCGATCGGCGACATCGGCATCGCCAGCGGCCTCGTCACCAGCCAGACCAGCCTGGTTGCCGTCGACGAAACGCCGGTACGCCCGACCGGCACGGGACTGGTCAAGGAAGACCTGCCGATCAACCTGCCGGCCGGTTGGGATTTCGACACGTTGTTCGGCGGGGACAGCGGGCGCGCCGCCATGCGCAACGCCGATACGCTCGGTGGCCTGGCGGCTGCGCAGGCACGGCAACTCGATCTGCCGCAGACCGCGACCGGCTTCCGGGGGATGATCGTCGAAGGCCTAGGCGTCTTGCTGATCGGCGTGGCCGGCCTGCTCCTGCTCCGCCGTCGGGGGATGCGGGCATGACGCGGGCCGTCGCCGCCATGCCGGTCGGGCATCGGATCGCCACAATTCTTCTGTCGCTCCTGTGCCTGATCGGTCTTGCCCGCATCGGCGAAGGCGCGGTGATCCCCGTCAAGGCGATCACCGCGCAACTCCTGCTCGAGCGCGCGTTCGACCGCAGCCGGGCGGAGCATCAACCGGTCAAGCCCTGGCCCTGGGCAGATATGGCGCCGGTGCTCCGGCTCGGCGTGCCGCGACTGGGGGTCGACCGGATCGTCCTGGACAGCGGTTCGGGGCAGGCCATGGCCTTCGGGCCGACCCTGCTGCCCGGCAGCGCGCGACCGGGCGATCCGGGCGTGGCGGTGATCGCCGCACATCGCGACACGCATTTCCGGTTCCTCAGGGATCTGCGGGTCGGAGACGGTATCGACGTCGACGGCATCGACGGTTCGCACCATCGCTACCGCGTCACCGGCCATCAGATCGTCCGGTGGGACCGGTTTGCCGTGCCCGAGCAGGCGAGCACGAGCGGCCTGGCCCTGTCGACCTGCTACCCCTTCGACGCGGTCCGCCGCGGACCGCTCCGCTATGTGGTGCAGGCGGTGCTGGTCGACGGGCGCTGACGCGCCGCCGGGATCGTGTTCATCGTCGGGTGTGGCGCTTGGCGGGACCTGCGCTCAGGGCGATGTCGTGGGGCGACGCCGCGCCGTCGGTCATCCGGATCGGCAGGATCGCCCCATCTGCGGCGTAGCGGACCCGGTCGATCGCGACCTGCCGCTCGCCGCGCAGCGGCATCGGGCCGGGCGGCTGGTCCCATCGGTGATAGACGATCAGCCATTCCCCGCGCGGGGTGCGGACGAAGCTGTGATGGCCCGGCCCCTGATGCGTGGCGTCGCTCTGCAGGATGGCGCCGCGATAGCGCCAGGGACCGAGCGGGGAGGGGGCGGTGGCATAATGGACCGAATAATCCGGGCCGTTCCAGTGGCCGTGGCTGTACGACAGATAATAGACGCCGTTGCGCTCGTGCATGAACACGCCCTCGGTGAATTCGGGCGGCTGGTCGACATGTTCCTCCTGCGCGATCGTCATCATGTCGGGCTTGAGCCGCCAGACGCGCAGTCGCGCGCCGGCGCTGCCGCCTGCATACAGGTAACTGCGCCCCGAATGGGGATCGGTGAAGACCATCGGGTCGATCGCTTCGAAGCCGCTGCCCCCGGTGACCAGCGGCGTGCCGCTGTCGCGATAGGGGCCCCCCGGTCGTGTGGCGACCGCGACACCGATCCGGCTGGGCGTCGGATTCTGCGGCCCGACGGAATAATAG
>JAEWJQ010000146.1 GCA_023386515.1 Pseudomonadota bacterium
CACCGTCACCGGAACGCTGGCCGGGCAAATCGTGATGGAGGGGTTCCTCGACATCCGGCTGCCGGTCTGGCTGCGGCGGCTGGTCACCCGGCTGCTCGCGATCGTCCCGGCGGTCCTCGTCGTCGGAGCGGCGGGCGACAGCGGTGCGACCCGGCTGCTGGTGCTGAGCCAGGTCGTGCTGAGCCTGCAATTGCCGTTCGCCGTGGTACCTCTGGTCGCCTTCACCGGCCGTTCCACGGTGATGGGTCCGTTCGCCAGCCCGATCTGGCTGCGCGCTCTGGCCTGGACCATCGCGGCGACGATCATCGGCTTGAACATCACCTTATTGTGGGGAATGCTCTGATCATCGCGCGGTTTCGCCCTTCGGCAACATGTTAACATGTGCCAAGATTATGGGCCCTGTCGTCAAGTACGTGCTTACCCATTCCTAGCCACGGGGCCATTGTGACCGATAGCAATTCTCCTCAGGCACTCGCCTCTTCGATCGTCGACACGCTCGTCCACCGGATCGGCAAGGACGCGCAGGCGGCGCGTCCGCACGATTGGCTTGCGGCGACGATCCTCACGTTGCGTAACGAGATCATCGAACGCTGGATGGAATCGACCAAGGCGGCGCATGCCGCCGGGGCAAAGCGGGTCTATTATCTGAGCCTCGAGTTCCTGATCGGCCGCCTGTTGCGCGACGCTTTGTCCAACCTCCGCCATACCGAAGAGGTGGCGGCGGCCTTGTCGTCGCTCGGCGTCGACCTTGCGGAGATCGAGGAGATCGAGCCCGACGCCGCGCTCGGCAACGGCGGCCTCGGCCGGCTCGCGGCGTGCTTCATGGAAAGCCTCGCCAGCCTCGACCTGCCGGCCTACGGTTATGGTATTCGCTACGTGAACGGCATGTTCCGCCAACGCATCGACGACGGCTGGCAGGTCGAGCTGCCGGAAACGTGGTTGGCACACGGCAACCCCTGGGAATTCGAGCGTAGGGAGAGCGCCTATTTCGTCGGCTTCGGCGGCGAGGTGACGAGCACCGCCGCGGGCCTGACCCATTGGTCGCCGGCAGAGGCGGTGGAGGCGGTCGCGTTCGACACGCCGATGGTCGGCTGGCGCGGCAAGCGGGTCAACACGCTGCGGCTGTGGCGCGCCCGCGCCTTCGACCCGATCCGCCTCGACCAGTTCAACGCCGGCGATTTCCAGGGCGCCCTCGCCGGGCAGCTGCGGGCGGAGACGCTGACCCGCGTCCTCTATCCCAACGACTCCACCCCCGCGGGGCAGGAATTGCGGCTGCGCCAGGAGTATTTCTTCTCCTCGGCTTCGATCCAGGACATCGTCCGCCGTCACGTCCAATATTTCGGCGACATCCGCACCCTGCCCGACAAGGCCGCGATCCAGCTGAACGATACCCATCCCGCGGTGTCGGTCGCCGAGCTGATGCGCGTGCTCATCGACTTCCACGAGCTGGCCTTCGACGAGGCGTGGGACATCACCCGCGCGACCTTTGGCTACACCAATCACACCCTGCTGCCCGAAGCGCTGGAAAGCTGGCCGTTGCCGCTGTTCGAACGCCTGCTGCCGCGGCATATGCAACTGGTCTACCAGATCAACGCCAAGCTGTTGCGCGATGCCCGCAAGGTGAACGGTATCGACGATCGCGCCATCGCCGCGATCAGCCTGATCGACGAGGGCGGCGAACGGCGCGTCCGGATGGCGAACCTCGCCTTCGCCGGCAGCCATTCGGTCAACGGCGTGGCGGCGTTGCACACCGACTTGATGAAGAAGACGGTGTTCGCGGACCTGCACCGGCTGTTCCCCGACCGGATCAACAACAAGACCAACGGCATCACCCCGCGCCGCTGGCTGCAGGAATGCAACCCCGGCCTGACCGAGCTGATCGCCGGCGCGATCGGCGAAACCTTCCGCGACGACGCGCAGGCGCTGACCGCACTCGCGCCCTATGCCGACGATGCAGCCTTTCGGGAGCGTTTCGCCGCGGTGAAGCGTTCGAACAAGGTGGCACTGTCGAATTATCTCAAGGAAAGCATGGGCTTGCGGACTGATCCTGACGCCATCTTCGACGTCCAGATCAAGCGCATCCACGAATATAAGCGACAGTTGCTCAACATCGTCGAGACGGTGGCGCTGTATGACCAGATCCGCAGCCATCCGGAAAGGGACTGGACGCCGCGGGTCAAGCTGTTCGCCGGCAAGGCGGCGTCGAGCTATCACAACGCCAAGCTGGTCATCAAATTGGCCAATGACGTCGCCAAGCGGATCAATGCCGATCCTGCCGTCGGCGACTTGTTGAAGGTGGCCTTCGTGCCCAATTACAACGTCAGCCTTGCGGAACGGATGATCCCCGCTGCCGACCTGTCCGAGCAGATCAGCACCGCCGGCATGGAAGCCTCGGGCACCGGCAACATGAAGTTCGCGCTGAACGGCGCCTTGACGATCGGCACGCTCGACGGCGCCAATATCGAGATCAAGGATCATGTCGGCGACAACAACATCTTCATCTTTGGCCTGACAGCCGACGAGGTCGCCGAAAAGCGCGCGGCCGGCTATGATCCGCGCGAGGTGATCGAGGGCTCGCGCGAACTGGCGCAGGCGGTCAGCGCGATCGCCTCCGGCGTCTTCTCGCCCGACGATCCTGACCGCTACAAGGGGCTGATGGGTGGCCTGTACGACCACGACTGGTTCATGGTCGCCGCCGATTTTGACGCTTATTCCGCTGCGCAGCGGGCGGTCGACGCCCGCTGGAGCGACCCCGCCGCCTGGGGCCGGTCGGCAATCCTCAACGTCGCCAACATGGGCTGGTTCTCCTCCGACCGCACGATCAGCGAATATGCCCGCGACATCTGGGGCGTGATGTGAAGCCGCCGCGCGGCGCCCTCGCAGCCCTGATGGAGGGGCGGCATGACGACCCCTTCTCGCTGCTCGGCATCTTCGCCGGGCCGACGGGCAGCTTCGCCCGCGCGCTGATCCCCGGCGCCGAAACCGTCGAGGCATATGCCCTCGATGGCACCAGCCTGGGCACGCTGACCCGCGTCGACGACCGCGGCCTGTTCGAAGGCGACGTCGCCGGCGATCCGCAACCGGTGAAATACAAGGCCCAGGGCTATGGCGCCGAATGGTGGCTGACCGACCCGTATAGCTTCGGCCCGGTGCTCGGCCCCACCGACGACTATCTGATGGCGGAAGGATCGCACTTCCGGCTGTGGGACAAGGTCGGCGCGCACCAGATCGAGCATGAGGGCGCACGGGGCACGCATTTCGCGGTTTGGGCCCCCAACGCCCGGCGGGTGTCGGTCGTCGGCGACTTCAACGACTGGAACGGCGCACGCCACGTGATGCGCCGCCGTGGAGCGGTCGGCGTGTGGGAGATCTTCCTTCCCGACATTGGCCCGGGCCGTGCCTACAAGTTCGAGATCGTCGGGCCGGATGGCACCGTCCAGCCGCTGAAGGCCGACCCCTTCGCCTTCGCCGCCGAATTGCGGCCGAAGACCGCGTCGATCACCACCGCCCCGCCCGCGCATGTCTGGCACGACGCGCCGCATCGCGACAGCTGGGCGAGCGTCGATCCGCGCCGGGTGCCGATCAGCATCTACGAAGTGCATGCCGGTTCCTGGGATCGCGACGAGAACGGATGGTATCTCAGCTGGGACGCGCTGGCGGATCGGCTGATCCCCTATGTCGTCGACCTGGGCTTCACTCATATTGAGTTCATGCCGGTCAGCGAGCATCCCTATGATCCGTCATGGGGCTATCAGACCACAGGCCTCTACGCCCCGACCGCGCGGTTCGGCGATCACGAGGGCTTCGCACGCTTCGTCGACGGTGCGCATCAGGCGGGGATCGGCGTCATCCTCGACTGGGTACCAGCGCATTTCCCGACCGACTTGCACGGCCTCGCCAGGTTCGACGGCACCGCGCTCTACGAACACGACGATCCCCGCCTCGGCTTCCACCCCGACTGGAACACGGCGATCTACAATTTCGGTCGCCGCGAGGTCGAGGCGTTCCTCGTCAACAATGCCCTGTTCTGGGCCGAACGCTATCATGTCGACGGACTGCGCGTCGATGCGGTCGCCTCGATGCTGTACCGGGACTACAGCCGCCAGGCGGGCGAATGGATCCCGAATGCGGAGGGCGGCCGCGAAAATTGGGAGGCGGTGGACTTCCTGCGCGCGATGAACCGCGCGGTCTATCGCGAGCATCCCGGCATCTTCACCATCGCCGAGGAATCGACCAGCTGGCCGGGCGTGTCCGCCCCCGCCCTGCACGACGGGCCGCGCAACAATCTCGGTTTCGGCTTCAAATGGAACATGGGGTGGATGCACGACGTGCTCCACTATTTCGCACGCGAGCCGATCCATCGGCGCCATCACCATGGCGAGATCAATTTCGGCCTGGTCTACGCCTTCAACGAGAATTTCGTGCTGCCGCTGAGCCACGACGAGGTGGTGCACGGCATGGGCACGCTGCTCGAGAAGATGCCGGGCGACGACTGGCAGAAGTTCGCGAACCTGCGCAGCCTCTATGCGTTCATGTGGGGCTATCCCGGCAAGAAGCTGCTGTTCATGGGACAGGAATTCGCCCAGCGCCGCGAATGGAGCGAGGATCGCGCGCTCGACTGGGGTCTGCGCTGTGCCCATTCGCATGAGGGCGTGCGCAATCTGCTGCGCGATCTCAACCGCGTCTATCGCGATACGCCCGCACTTTATGCGCGCGATTGCGAGGCGGAGGGGTTTGCGTGGCTGGTCGCCGACGATGCGCTCAACTCAGTCTTCGCCTGGCTGCGCACCGCGCCGGGCGAGAAGCCGGTGGCGGTAATCGCCAATCTGACCCCGGTGGCGCGCGCGCCCTATCGCGTCCCCCTGCCGCACGACGGCTGCTGGCGCGAGATCATCAATTCGGACGCGCACGAATATTGGGGGTCCGGCCTGGGCAATTTGGGCGGCGTGACGGCGAAGGATGGCGGCGCATGGGTCACGCTGCCGCCGCTCGCGACGATCATGCTGCAATTCGCGGGCTGATCCTGATGACAACGACAATGAACAGAATGATGGAGAGGGGTCGATGGTAGACCGGATAGGACGTCACCCGCTGTCGCGCGATGCGATGGCCTATGTGCTCGCAGGCGGACGGGGCAGTCGGCTGATGGAATTGACCGACACGCGCGCCAAGCCGGCGGTCTATTTCGGCGGTAAGAGCCGGATCATCGACTTCGCGCTGTCCAACGCGATCAATTCGGGCATCCGCCGGATCGGCGTCGCGACACAATACAAGGCGCACAGCCTGATCCGCCATCTGCAGCGCGGCTGGAACTTCCTGCGCGACGAGCGCAACGAAAGCTTCGATATCCTGCCGGCCAGCCAGCGCGTCTCGGAATTCCAATGGTATGAGGGCACCGCCGACGCGGTGTTCCAGAACATCGACATCATCGAGAGTTACGGTCCCGAGTTCATGGTGATCCTGGCCGGGGATCACATCTACAAGATGGACTATGAGATCATGCTCCAGCAGCATTGCGACAGTGGCGCCGACGTCACCGTCGCCTGCATGGAGGTGCCGCGCATGGAGGCGCGGGCGTTTGGCGTGATGCACGTCGACGAGACCGACCGGATCATCGACTTCGTCGAAAAGCCGGCCGATCCGCCGTCGATCCCCGGCCAGCCCGACGTGGCGCTCGCCAGCCTCGGCTTCTACGTCTTCCGCACCGCCTTCCTGATCGACCAGCTGCGCCGCGACGCCGATACCGAAGGATCGGCACGCGACTTCGGCAAGGACATCATCCCCTACCTCGTCCAGCACGGCAAGGCGCAGGCGCACCGCTTCTCGGCAAGCTGCGTGCGCACCAGCGAGGAACCTGCCGCCTATTGGCGCGACGTCGGCAC
>JAEWJQ010000156.1 GCA_023386515.1 Pseudomonadota bacterium
GCAGAGCAGCGCCCGCGCCGCCGCCCCCGCCTCGCGCGCGCCCTCCTCGAACATGCGGATCGAGGTGGAGCCGCCGGTCAGCATCAGCGTCGCGCGCTCCGCCAGCGTGTCGCGCAGCCGTTGCGGGACGCGGTCGAACTGGCCCTCGAACAGCTCGGTCAGCGCGAGCGGATTGGCGTAGAGCGGGTTGAGCGGCGCCGGCTCGACCGCGATCGTCCGCCAGTCGGCGCCGAGCTCGTCGGCGACCAGCTGCGGCACCGCGGTATAGACGCCCTGGCCATGCTCCAGCTGCGGCACCGCGACGGTGACATGGCCGTCGTCGCCGATCTTCAGCCAGGCGCCGAACAGGCTCTCGCCCGGCGCGGCGGTGAGATTGGGCCGATAGCGGCGCGGCCACAGCGCCCAGGCGACGACCAGCCCGACGCCCGCGCCGCCGCCGACGATCACCCCGCGCCTGCTGATCACTGCCATGCCCGCGGCTCTACCGGCCCGCAGCGGTGGTGGGAAGGCGTTGCGGGATCGGGGCTTTGCGGCGAGTCTTGACAGAATTGACGCCTGGACGGGGCCGGACCCGTCCTGGGCTGGCGCTGCGGAAGGTCGCAAAGGTCGCACCAACGCGGGTGTTCGCTGTGGAACGTGACCGGCACGGAATGTCCCGAAAGTCTCACCTGCGCGGAATTCGGTGCGGGACGGTCGGGCGGCACGAAACGTCCCGAACGTCTCACCGACGCAGGGTCCGCATCCGGGCGCGTACGACCGCGACGGTGTCACCCTATGGGGTAGCTAGGGGGTGGTAGACGATGCAAAGAGCGGCGTGCCGGCGGCGCGATCCGGAGAGCGCACGGCAGCACGTGTCGCGCCGTCGTTCCGGCCGAGGCGAGTCGGAGGCCGGCGCCGCGCCAGCCTAGCCGTCCGTCGCCATGTAGGACAGCGGCAGCGGGCCCGACCTCCGGTCAGCGCGGCTCGTAGAGCCACGCGTCGGGATCGGCACCGCCGGCCGGCGCCGCCGGGATCGTGCAGGCGGTAGCGAAGGCGAGATGCGTCGTCGGATAGCAATAGTCGCCATGCGCGCAAGCCCGCATGGCGCCGGTCTTGCGATCGACCCAGATCTGGGTGACCGGCCCCCAGCGCGTGCCGGCCTTGAGCATGGCGGAAGGGTTCTCGACGGCGGGCGTCGCCTCCGTCACGCGCATCATACAGCGCGGGGCTGTGGGTGGTGCGGCCAAGGCGGGCGCCGCGGCAAGCAGCGCGATGGCGGCGAGAGAATTGGTGTACCGGGTCAGCATCATGGCCTCCTTCGGCGGCTCGCAGGCGGCACCTAGAAGCTCGGGCTGCGGTGCTCACCTCACCGTTACGCCGTGCACCGGGCTGAAGACCAATGACTTCCGTGTCATGCCGCACCCTACGCGCGATGCCGGGCGGCCTGTTCGAGGCGACGAATCGCCGAACGATCGCTCCGTTTCTGCGCCGGCACATGACAGCGCGCCCCGCTGCCGGAGTCGAAGGAAAGTTTCCTCGTCAGATCCGAGGGATAGGAGGCAAGGCCGCCAAAATGATGGCCAGCTCGGTTGAGAAACGCGTTTTACCTATACAATACACTTGTGCGTCGAGCTTCGTTCGTCGCGACAGGATTTTATCGTAGAAGCAAGGACTTGCTATGTTCTGGGTATCTTCGGCGGGGATGGTGGCTGATCTGAGGTCCCGTAAAGCACTCCTTCCACTCGCCATCGCGCCGCTCGTCGCAGCCGCCTCTCCGGATAGCCAACCGCCCCGGCTCGACGTGCAGCTGACGCCAACGGCAACGACCCTGAACGTACGCATGTCGATCGGTGGCGCGCCGTTCAAGGCGGGCGACCCGCTCGTCGAACTGCCGCTCGTCATGGTCGGCATCCCGACGGCGCGATATGATGGCGACGCGCTGCAAGCGCACGATTCCAGAGGCGCCGTCCCGCTGACGCACCATGAACTGCCGCCGACGCCGCAAGGCACCGTCCGCCAATGGGCGGTGCAGCGCGATACCGTCGGGCCGGTCGTCGTGACCGTCGCCGCGGCGCCGCACGCGGTATCGGCGGCGACCAACAATGGCCCGCTGTTCGACCTGCGCCGGGAGGGCACCGGCTATATGGGGGCGGGCGTGGGGTTCATGCCCGTTCCGACCCGAACCCTGCCCTACCGCCTGCATCTGCACTGGCGGCTGCCGCGCGGCTGGCGCGGCGTCTGGTCGCTCGGCGAAGGCGATGTCGATACGGTCGCCCCGCCGGCGATGCTGGCCAACAGCTTCTACGGCACCGGCCCGATCCAGAGCTATCCTGCCGGCCAGGATCCGAAGTTCGGCCTGTACTGGATCAGCCCCCCGCCCTTCGACGCCGCCAAATTGGGCCGATATGTGCAGACGGTCTATGCGCGGATGGCCGAATTCTTCGGCGACCCCGTCACCGAATATCGGGTGTTCGTGCGGCAGAACCCCTATGCCGGCGTTGGCGGCACCGCGCTCTATCAATCCTTCATGTTCGGCTATCAACCGAGCGAGAAGCCGACGCTGGAATCGCTGCAGGGCACCCTGTCCCACGAAATCACGCACAACTGGCCGAGCCTGCAGGGCGAGCACGGCGAAACGGCCTGGTATTCGGAAGGCACCGCCGAATATTATTCCCTGCTCGTCCCGTATCGTGCGGGACTGCTGTCGCTCGATCAGCTGACCGACATGCTCAACAACAAGGCCCGGAAATATTACCGGAACCGCTTCCGCACATTGAGCAATCCGGAGGTGGCGAAGCTGTTCTGGAGCGATCCGGTCGCGCAGCGGGTGCCCTACGGCCGCGGCTTCGTCTATCTGGCGCGCACCGATGCGGCGATCCGCGCGCGCAGCGGCGGCAAGCGGAGCCTGGACGATGTCGTGCTCGCCCTGCGCAAGCGCGAGAAGAGCGACCAGAGCTACGGCATCGCCGACTGGCTGAGCCTGGTCGGCGCGGAACTCGGCGCCGACGTCGCCAAGCGCGACTATGACGCCATGGTCGCCGGCACGCTGATGACGCTGCCGGCGGATCGCTTCGCCCCGTGCCTCACCGTGGTGCGCGACGATGCGCCGGCGGCCGCCGGATCGGGCGAGGGCTGGAAG
>JAEWJQ010000277.1 GCA_023386515.1 Pseudomonadota bacterium
CGGATCACCGAGCGGCCGCCGACCGTCGCCATCCGCGCCCGGAAGCCGTGGCGACGCGCCCGCACCAGGTTGCTCGGCTGAAAGGTCCGCTTCATGGTTCATTCCTCGAATACGTCGAAATAGAAAAGGGCCACCACGAAGGGCGGCCGGATGGTCGGGGCGCTTACCCGCAAGGCGGCGGCAAGTCAACGCGAGCGCAGCTGCTTGTCGCGGGCGTGGCGGCGCAGCGCCGAGCGTCGGCGCATTGCCCGGTCGACCAATCCGCCGATCCGCGGCCAACGCCGCTTCAGCCGCACGAAGCGCACCTGCGCCCAGCGGGAATTGCGCAGGATCAGCACCAATCCGCCAGCAAACAGGAAGATACCGCCCGGCCCAGGCAGCGGCGCCACGATGCCCGCACCGACGATCAGCAGCACGCCCGCCGTCAGTTGCAGGAGGCGCAGGGCGGGGTGGCGATCGCTCATCGAGGGTCCATCTGGTGGTGGTGACATAGGAGCGCAAGACACTGACGAGGCGGATTCGCGCCTATGTATAGCTATGGCCGGCTGCGTGGCACCGCAGCAGGCCGGGGGCAAGGCATGGCGGCGATCGTACGGACGGTGGCATATCTGGGGCTGGAGGCGCGGGCCGTCGAGGTGCAGGTGCAGCTGATCCCCGGCGTGCCCGGCTTCTACGTCGTCGGCCTCGCCGACAAGGCGGTGGGGGAGAGCCGGGAGCGGGTGCGCGGTGCCGTCGCCGCTCTCGGCCTCGCGCTGCCGCCGAAACGGATCGTCGTCAATCTGTCCCCGGCGGACCTGCCCAAGGAGGGGTCGCACTTCGATTTGCCGATCGCGCTCGGCCTGCTCGCGGCGATGGGCGTGATCGATGGCGAGGCGCTGGCGGACTATGTCGTGGTCGGCGAGCTCGGCCTGGATGGGCGGATCGCATCCTCGCCCGGCGTCCTGCTTGCCGCCCTTCATGCCGGCGCGGAGGGGGCGGGGCTGATCTGTCCGGCGGCGCAGGGGGCGGAGGCGGCCTGGGCGGGATCGGTGGAGGTGCTCGCCGCGCCGGACCTGCTGGCGCTGATCAACCATTTCAAGGGGCACGGCCTGCTCGCCCCGCCGCCGGCGGGCGAGGTGGACGCACCGCCGCCGGGACCGGACCTCGCTCAGGTCAGGGGGCAGGAGGTGGCCAAGCGCGCGTTGGAGATCGCCGCCGCCGGCGGGCACAATCTGCTGATGATCGGGCCGCCGGGTGCCGGCAAGTCGCTGATGGCCGCGTGTCTGCCCGGCATCCTGCCCCCGCTCGACGCGGCCGAGGCGCTGGAAGTGTCGATGGTACAGTCGGTTGCGGGAACGCTCGCCGGTGGCCGGCTGACGCGGGCGCGCCCCTTCCGGGCGCCGCATCACAGTGCATCGATGGCGGCGCTGACCGGCGGAGGGCTGAGGGTCAAGCCGGGTGAGGTCAGCCTCGCGCATCTCGGCGTCTTGTTCCTCGACGAACTGCCCGAATTCCAGCGTGCCGTGCTCGATTCGCTGCGCCAGCCGCTGGAGACGGGCACGGTCAGCGTCGCGCGCGCCAATGCCCATGTCACTTTTCCCGCCCGCGTCCAGCTCGTCGCGGCGATGAACCCGTGCCGCTGCGGCCATCTCGGCGATGCCAGTCTCGCCTGCGCCCGTGCGCCCCGTTGCGCCGCCGACTATCAGGCCAGGGTGTCGGGGCCGCTGCTCGACCGTATCGACCTGCATGTGGAGGTCGCCGCCGTCACCGCCGCCGATCTGGTGCTGCCGCCCGCACGCGAGGGATCGGTGGCGATCGCCGCGCGGGTGGCAGCGGCGCGGGCGGTGCAGGCGGCACGCTACGCCGGACAGGGGCCGCGCACCAATGCGGAAGCGGACGGCAATCTGCTCGAGGCGGTCGCCACGCCCGATCAGGCCGGACGTACCCTGCTTGCCCAGGCGGCGGAGGCGATGCGCCTCTCCGCACGCGGCTATACGCGGGTGCTGCGTGTCGCCCGTACGATCGCCGATCTCGCCAGCAGCGACGGCGTCGGCCGGCTGCACGTCGCGGAAGCGCTGAGCTATCGCCGCCGCACGCCAGCCAACTGATTCGCGACGTGCCGGTTGATCCCGCCGCCGCCATCGGCTACCGCGCCGGTCTTCGCTGCCCCTGTGGCGAAATTGGTAGACGCATTCGACTCAAAATCGAACGCCGCAAGGCATGCTGGTTCGAGTCCGGCCAGGGGCACCATCTTCTTTCCCTATCAACCTCGATAGTTACGGCATCGGCGCGCAAGACGGCGAGGTATGTCCGTTTCGGCTTGACTTTTGCGCCCGCGTTCCCTAATTGTTCCCTGTCGGGGGGCGGGAATGATGACGGAATCGTCGGCACTCGAGCGACGGCGGCTGTTCGCATTATGGCTGCGGACGGGGCGGCTGCCGCGTTGCACAAGCGAGGCCGGGCGCGAACTCAAGTTCAACCCGTGGCATGATCCGGCCAATGGTCGGTTCACCTCCGCCGGCGCGGGCGGTGCCACCGAAGGGAGGCGCGCGGGAGATGCTGCCCGCGGCGGGCGACGCCGGCCTGTCCGGGAAGGGGCGGTCGCGGGATCTCCAGCCCTGTCATCGGGCGCGACGACGGATATGGCGGGACGCCAGACGATGCGCGCGCGCTCCAGCGCGTCCCGCCGCCCCGGAGCGGAAGGGCCGACTGGCGGTCCGGTCTCTAACTTCGTCGCAGGCGTCGGTGAGGGCCTGTATGACACGGCCAAGGGGGCGGTCTCAAACACCTATGCGCTGGTGACAACGAACCCAGTGACCACGATCCGCGAGACCAATGCCGGCGTCGCGGCCATGCTCGACGGTGTGATCGCGGCCGAGGATACGCCGGCCTATCGGCAGATCGCGCGGGCGGGGCAGGCCATGGCGAGCGCTTCGGCCCGGGATATTGGTCGTGCCACCGGGCACGCCGCTGGAACCGTCGCGATCGGCGCGGCAACAAACACGGCACTGTCCAGAGTCGCGG
>JAEWJQ010000313.1 GCA_023386515.1 Pseudomonadota bacterium
GCTCAGCCATGACGACGCCGTCCCCGGCGGGCGCAGCGTCGGCGTGCCCGGCGCGATCCGCGGCATGGCGATGGCGCATCGCAGCGGCGGCAAGCTGCCCTGGGCGCGGCTGTTCGAACCCGCGATCCGCCTGGCGAGCGACGGGTTCCGTGCCAGCCCGCGCTACGTCAACGCGGTCGCCGCTTATGGCGCGCACCTGACGCCGGACAGCCGCGCGCTGGTCACCAGGCCGGACGGCAGCGCCTATGCCGTCGGCGATCTCGTCCGCAATCCGGCGCAGGCCGCGCTGCTCCGCCAGCTCGCGGCGCGCGGCCCCGACAGCTTCTACGTCGGCGCGCAGGCGCAGAAGCTCGTCACCATCGTCGACGCCGCTGCGCGCAACCCATCGAAGATGACGACCGGCGATCTCGCCAGCTACGACGCCAAGCCGCGCACTCCGGTCTGTCTGACCTATCGCGCTAACCGCATCTGCAGCATGGCGCCCTCGTCGTCGGGCGGTATCACCGTGCTGATGATCCTGAAGCAGCTCGAACGCTTCGACATGACCGGCCTCGGCAAGGACAACCCCACCGCCTGGCACCTGTTCGCGGAGAGCAGCCGCCTCGCCTATGCCGACCGCAACTTGTACGTCGGCGATCCCGACTATGTGAACGTGCCGGTCGCCGGCATGCTCGACACCGCCTATCTGAGGGGCCGTTCCGCGCTGATCTCGCCCGCCACGACGATGGCAAGCGTCGCCGCGGGTACGCCGCCGGGCGCGCCGCCGCGCGTCGCCGCGCCGGTCCGCGAGGTCGCGGGCACCACCGACCTCGCCGTCGCCGATCGCGCAGGCAACGTCGTCGAGGTGACTACCACGGTCGAAGGCCCGTGGGGCAGCGGCCTGGCCATGGACGGCGTCGTCCTCAACAACCAGCTGACCGACTTCGACATCGTGCCCGCCAGAAACGGCTATCTCGTCGCCAACCGGGTGGAGGGCGGCAAGCGCCCCCGCTCGTCGATGGCGCCGACGATCGTCTACGGTCCCGACGGCAAGGTCCGCCTCGCGATCGGCGCGGCGGGCGGGTCGACGATCATCGCCCAGGTGGCGAAGGCGATCGTCGGCGTCGTCGATTGGCACCTCAGCGCGCAGGGCGCGATCGCCCTCGGCCTGGTCTACGCCCCCGGTCCGGTGGCGACGCTGGAGGCGGATACGGCCGCGGCGGCGATGCAGCCGGCACTGGCCGCGCTCGGCGAGCGGACGGCGATCGCGCCGCTCGGTCTCAAGGCCAATGCGCTGGAATGGAAGGACGGCCGCTGGACCGGCGCCGCCGACCCGCGCAGCGAAGGCGTCGCGGTGGCGGAGGACGGCAGCGTCACGAGGCCTGTCCGGATCGGCGCTGCAGCCAACCGCCCGTCCGAATAGTTGTCAGCAACAGGCGGCTGCCAATGTTTACCGCCACAGGCGGCTGCCACGCAGCGCCGCCCGGCGTCAGGAGAGAATGATGCGCAAGCTGGAATATTTCCCCAATCTCGTCGCGATGTTCTTCGCCCGCGCCCGCGAGAAGGGCGATGCGCCATTCCTCTGGGGGAAACAGGGCGGGACATGGGTTTCCACCAGCTGGGCGGAGGCGGCGCGTCAGGGCGCCAGCCGCGCCGCCGGCCTGACCGCGATCGGCGTCAAGCCGGGCGACCGGGTGATGCTGGTCAGCGAGAACCGGCCGGAATGGTGCATCAGCGACCTCGCCATCATGGCCGCGGGCTGTGTCACCGTGCCGACCTACATCACCAACACCGAGCGCGACCACGCCCATATCATCGCCGATTCCGGCGCCTGCGCGATCATCGTCTCGACCGATAAGCTGGCGAAGACGCTGCTCCCCGCGGTGCTGCGCTCCAACCAGGGCCAGACGGTGATCGGCATCGACGAGATGCGCGCCCCGTCGGCCAGCATCGACTTCCACAGCTGGCGCCAGCTGATCGCCGACCATCCGACCAGCGCGGATCACGCTGCCGGCCGCGCCACCTTCGCGCGGGCCGGCCTCGCCTGCATCATCTACACCAGCGGCACCGGCGGTGCGCCGCGCGGGGTGATGCAGCATCACGGCGCCATCCTGCACAACGTCAACGGCTGCTGCACCGTCATCTCCGAGGATTTCGGCTGGGGCGACGAGGTGTTCCTGTCCTTCCTGCCCCTGTCCCATGCCTATGAGCATACCGGCGGCCAGCATTTTCCGATCGGCCTCGGCGGCCAGATCTATTACGCCGAGGGGCTCGACAAGCTGGCGAGCAACATCGAGGAGGTGCGCCCGACGATCATGGTCGTCGTGCCGCGCCTGTTCGAGGTGCTGCGCACCCGGATCAGCAAGGCGATCGAGAAGCAGGGCGGCCTCGGCCAGAAGTTGCTCGGCCAGGCGCTCGCTATCGGCGCACGCGAATATGAGGGCAAGCTGCGTCTGGTCGACCGGCCCGCGCAGCTCGCGGTCAACACCCTGTTCAAGCCGAAGATCGCCAAGAAGTTCGGCGGCCGGCTGAAGGCGATGGTGTCGGGCGGCGCGCCGCTCAATCCGGAGATCGGCATCTTCTTCCAGAGCCTCGGCCTCACCTTCCTGCAGGGCTATGGCC
>JAEWJQ010000399.1 GCA_023386515.1 Pseudomonadota bacterium
GGGCTGGTGGACCGAGGCGGCGCGCAGTCAGCGCGAGCGGCGCGCACCACCATATTGAAAACTTTGACCCCGATCATTGACGGCGCCGCGAATACCACCTTTAGCGGGTGAACCGGCCGCTTCGGCCCGGCGTGTGGCGGCGCGCGGATCATCGCCGCATCAAGGGAGGCTGCGAGGCGATCGATGGCCGCTGCGGGACAGTATGATAGCCTGCTGGTCGCGATGTCGATCGTCATCGCGATCGTCGCCTCCTTCACCGCGCTCGACCTGGCCGGCCGCGTGCGCGCCTCGGCGGGCTGGCTGCGCACGGTCTGGCTCGGTACCGCCGCAGTGGCGATGGGCGGCGGAATCTGGGCGATGCACATCATCGCGATGCTCGCCTTCTCGATGCCGGGCATGGCGGTCGGTTACGACGTCGGCCTGACCCTGGTGTCGCTGCTGCTGCCGATCCTGGTGACCGGGGCGGCATTCTCGGTGGTGACGCGCGGGGAACGCTCGCTGCGGCGCTGCGCCACCGCCGGGCTGTTCATGGGCCTCGGCGTCGTGACGATGCACTATCTGGGCATGGCCGCGATGCGCATGGCGGGATCGATCCGCTATGACGCATGGTGGGTTTGTCTGTCGGTGCTGATCGCGATCGGAGCGGCGACCGCGGCGCTTTGGCTGGCGGCGCAGACCAGCCACCAGGTCGAAAAGGTCGGCGCGGCGATCGTCATGGGCATCGCGATCGCGGGGATGCATTTCGCCGGCATGCGGGCCGCGACCTTCACCCTTCAGGCGATTCCGCAGGCCGGGCGCGACAGCAACGCCGGGCAGACGGCCCTCGCCATCGGCGTGCTCGCCACCACCTTCCTGATCCTGTTCCTGTCGCTGCTCGCGGCGATGTTCGACCGCCGCTTCGCGCTGGCCGCGCAGCGCGAGGCGGCGGCACTCCGCGCCAGCGAGGAGCGTTTCCGCGCGCTCTACCGTGGCACGCCGCTGCCGCTGCACTCGCTCGATCGCGACGGACGGATCGAACAGGTTTCCAACGCCTGGCTGGCGCTGCTTGGCTATGAGCGCGACGAGGTGGTGGGTACGCCGCTGCGCGCTTTCCTGACCGAGGAATCGGCCCACCAATTCCACGAGCAGGATTGGCCGCAGCTGCTCGACGCCGGCACGCTCGACCCGCGCGACTATCGCGTCGTGGCCCGCAGCGGCGCGATCCTCGACGTGGTATCGGCGATGCGCGTCGAATGCGACGAGACGCGCAATTTCCTTCACGCCGTCGGCGGCCTGACCGATGTCACCGAGCGCAAGCGCGTCGAAGACGCCTTGCGCCAGGCACAGAAGATCGAGGCGCTGGGCCAGTTGACCGGCGGCGTGGCACACGATTTCAACAATCTGCTCGCGGTGATCATGGGCAACCTCGACCTGTTGCGTCGCCGCCTGCCCGACGATCCGCGGCTCGCCCGATTGGTCGACAGCGCCATGGAGGGTGCCCAGCGCGGCGCCTCGCTGACCCAGCGGCTGCTCGCCTTCGCCCGCAAGCAGGATCTGCAGCCGGAGGCGGTCGACCTTGCCGAGCTGGTGCGCGGTATGACCGACCTGCTGCAGCGTTCGCTGGGGCCGATGGTACGGGTGGAGACGCACTTTCCCGCCGGCCTGCCCCCGGTTCACGCCGACGCCCATCAGCTGGAGCTGGCGCTGCTCAACCTCGCGGTGAACGCGCGCGACGCGATGCCGGAGGGCGGCACGCTGGCGATCGGCGCGGTGGCGGAAACCATTGCTGGCGGCGATCCGCACGGCCTCGCCACCGGCGACTATGTGCGGCTGACCATGGCCGATCAGGGCGAAGGCATGGATGCCGCGACGCTGGCCAAGGCCACCGACCCATTCTTCACCACCAAGGGCGTCGGCAAAGGCACCGGCCTTGGCCTGTCGATGGTGCACGGCCTCGCCGAACAATCGGGCGGCCGGCTGGCGATTCAGAGCGCGCCGGGCCGCGGCACGACGGTCGCCCTGTATCTGCCCGCAACCAAACCCGCGCGGCGGGCCCCGGTCGCGCCTCCCCGTGGCGATGCGCGAGAAACGCCGGCGCGCGAGGTGCTGGTGGTCGACGACGATTCGCTGGTGCTCGCCAACACCGCGGCGATGCTGGAGGACCTCGGCCATCGCGTCCGGCTGGCGGCGTCGGGCGAGGCGGCGCTGGCAGCGCTCGCCGACGACTCGGCCATCGACCTCGTGGTCACCGACCAGCTGATGCCGCAGATGACGGGTGCGCAACTCGCCAGCCGTATTCGCCAGCAGGCACCCGATCTGCCGATCCTGATCGTCAGCGGCTATGCCGAGCTGGGCACCGAGGCCGGTCGCTTCCCCATCCTGCCCAAGCCCTTCGACCGTGCGGCGCTGGCCGCGGCGCTGGCGGAGATCGCCGGATTCGCCAAAGCGCCGATCCGGCGTCGTTCGATCGGCTGATCAGGCTTCACGGGAAGGCGGGATGATGCCGCCGCCCCTGCAGCCCCGTCACGAACCGGTGCGCGCGGGTCAAGGGCTCATAAGGCTGCGGACAATCACGGCTTCGGAGGACTGGCGAGCGGTCGCCGGTGACGCACGTCCGAGCTCTCAGACCGAAAACGAAAAAGCCCCGCATCGGCGGGGCTTTTCATCGGACGAATGGTGGAGCCGAGGGGGATCGAACCCCTGACCTTCGCAATGCCATTGCGACGCTCTCCCAGCTGAGCTACGGCCCCATTCGTTCGGGAGGCGCCCCACTAGCGGGGGCGCCGGGGCATGGCAAGCGGTGATTTTTGCCCCTGCCACACCTTTTTTCGTCAGACCGTCGGACGGGCACCGCGGCAGCGGTGCTCGCCCCGTCGATCAATGTTCGTCGTCTTCGTTGCTGGTCTCGACGCCGAGATCGTCGTCGCCGCCCAGATCGACCTCGTCGTCGGCCGACGGCTCTTCGTCCTCGTCGTCCGCCAGCGTCTCCAGATCGTCGTCGCCGCCTTCCAGATCGGAATCAGCCTCCTTGCCTTCCGGCTTGGCCTGCTCGAACGGCAGCGGCTGCTTCGACTTCAGGATCGGCTCCGGCGCCCACTGCGTACCGCAGTTGATGCAGGTGACGGGATCGTCCTTTTCGAGATCATAGAAGCGCGTGGCGCATTTCGGGCACGTACGCTTCGTACCCCATTCCGGCTTGATCATGCCGCCAGTGTGCCTTTCGGAAAAATGGATGGTCGCGGCCGGAGGTTACCCCCCGTCCGTTCCGTTGCCCGTAACGTGGCGCGCGCCTTGCCATAGCGCAAGGGGACTGTCAAAGCCCGCGGCCAGCCATGTCCCACGCCCCTGCCCGCCCCTTGTCCACCGCCGCCGCCGGCCCGCTGACCGGCACCGTCACCGTGCCCGGCGACAAATCGATCAGCCACCGTTCGCTGATGTTCGCCGGCCTGGCCGTTGGGCAAAGCCGCATCCGCGGGCTGCTGGAGGGGGAGGACGTGCTCGCCACCGCCGCCGCGATGCGTGCCATGGGGGCGGACATCGTCCGCGGCGAAAACGGGACGTGGACCGTGCACGGCGTCGGCGTTGGCGGCCTGCTACAGCCACAGATCGCGCTCGACATGGGCAATTCCGGCACCTCGACGCGGCTGCTGATGGGCCTGGTTGCCAGCCATCCGATCACCGCGACCTTCGTCGGCGACGCCAGCCTGTCGAAGCGGCCGATGGCGCGGGTCACCGAACCGCTGGCGCGGATGGGGGCGGATTTCATGACCAGTCCGGGGAACCGCCTGCTGCTGACGATGCGCGGAGCGTGCCCGGCAGTGCCGATCACCTATCCGCTGCCCGGCGCCTCGGCGCAGGTGAAGTCGGCGGTGCTGCTCGCCGGGCTCAACACGCCGGGGATCACGCGGGTGATCGAGCCGGTGCCGACGCGCGACCATAGCGAGCGGATGCTGCGCGGCTTCGGCGCCGAGCTGACCGTCGAGGAAACGCCGGAGGGGCGGCTGATCGCGATCACCGGCGAGGCCGAGCTGAAGCCGCAGGACATCGACGTGCCGGGCGATCCCTCCTCCGCCGGATTCTGGTTGGTCGCCGCTTCGATCGTGCCGGGGTCGGACGTGACGATCCGCAACGTGCTGATGAACCCGACGCGCACCGGGCTGGTCACCGCCCTCAGGATGATGGGTGCGTCGATCGAGACGGTCGATGCGCGCGAGGTCGGCGGCGAGGCGGTCGCCGACCTGCGCGTCCGTCACGCGCCGCTGGCGGCGATCGAGGTGCCGGCGGAACTGGCGCCGAGCATGATCGACGAATATCCCATCCTGTTCGTCGCTGCCGCTTTCGCCAAGGGCACGACGGTGGCGCGCGGCGCGCATGAGTTGCGCGTCAAGGAATCGGACCGGATCGCGGCGATGGCCGCCGCGCTAGGCCTTGCCGGTGTCACCATCACCGAACATGAGGACGGGCTGTCGATCGCGGGACGCGATGGCGAGCCGCTGCCCGGCACCGGCGCGGCGCGCGTCGCCTCGCTGCTCGATCACCGCATTGCGATGAGCATGGCGGTCGCCGGCATGCACAGCGCGCGCCCGATCCTGATCGACGATGCCGCGCCGATCGCGACCAGCTATCCCGCCTTCGTCGATACCGCGACCCGGCTGGGGGCGCACCCGCAGTGGGTCGCGGCATGATCATCGCGGTCGACGGACCCGCGGCGAGCGGCAAGGGCACGATCGCCAAGGCGCTGGCGCGGCACTACAACCTGCCGCACCTGGACACCGGGCTGCTGTACCGGGCGGTGGCGCTGACGGTGCGGCGGCTGGAGCTGGACGCGGAGAAGGAGGCCGATGCGGTCGCCGCCTGCGGCTTCGACGAGCTGACGCTCGCCGATCCGGCGCTGCGCAC
>JAEWJQ010000036.1 GCA_023386515.1 Pseudomonadota bacterium
GTGCTGCACCGCGAGCAGGCCGACCCATTCGTCCTCCTGGAACAGCACGACGTCGATGAACGCGCCGACCTCGCGCGCCTGCAGGCCACTGCGGGCGCCCTCGCTCAGCCGGACATCGCCGGCGACGTCGCGAACGACGACCGGCGCGCCGTCGCGATAGGCGGCGAGCAGATCGGGGCCGAAGCTTTCCAGCGAATGGCGGCCGACGATCGACGACACGCCGCGGGCATGATCGCGCTCGACGGTCATCCAGCCGCGGCTGGTGATCTCCGCATAGAAGACGCGGCTCGCCGCCATCTCCTCGCCGAGCCGCGCCGCCGCGAGCGCCATGATCGCGGTCGGCGTATCGAGCGTGCGCAGATCGTCGCCGAGCTTGAGCAGGAAGGCGGAGCGCCGCGCCGCGACGACCCGATCCGTCGCATCGACCGCGACGCACAATACGCCGGCCGGCCGGCCCGTGTCGTCGACCAATGCGGAGAAATCGAGATCGAACCACGCCGGCTCGACACGATCCTGGCGTACCAGCATGCGTCGCTGGTCGCGGTAGCGCAGCGCGCCGCCGGTACGACACACGGCCAGCACGTGATCGTCGAAGCCCGTCTCGTCCGCCGTTCCGTCGCCCAGCCAGCTGCCGAGCAGATGCGGATGCCGCTCCCCGGCAAGCGGCACATAGGCGTCGTTGTAGAGCAGCACGCCGGCATCGCCCCAGCGCAGCGCCATCGGCAGCGGCGAGCGGATCAGCGTCGCCAGGATCGTCCGCAACGCCGACGGCCAGGCGTCGATCGGCCCCAGCGGAGTCGCCGACCAGTCGTGCCGGGCGATCAGCGAGCCGCAAACGCCGGTCGCGTCGAGAAAGCCCGGCGTCTCCGGCAACAGCACAATCGACGTCTCGCTGCCCGACGGGTCGCCATGCGGGGAAGGGGCGGTGGCCATCATCGCCACCTACCGCAAACCGGCCAAGTCGTTAAGTCGCATTGCGGACCGATCCCGAGTTGGGATGCGGCCCGGCCATATCGCCGTTTGGTCACCCGACCTTGACGCCTTTCCAGAAGGCGATGCGACCGCGGATCGATTCCGCGTCCGGCTTGGGGTCGGGATAGTACCAGGCGGCATCGCGGTTCTCCGCACCGCCGACAGCGAGGCTGTAATAATGGGCGATCCCCTTCCACGGGCAGACGCTGGTCGTGTCGCTTGGCCTCAGCATCGACGCATCGACGGCATCCGCGGGGAAATAATGGTTTCCCTCGACCACCACAGTATCGTCGCTGCGCGCGATCAGCGTGTCGTTCCACCGGGCTTCGATCATCATTCACCTCGCTGCGGCCCTGCCGCGTATCGGTTCGTTGGGGTCGGCGTCACGAGATCGGCACGCCGCCGGTCACCGCGACGACGTTGCCCGACATATAGCTCCCTTCGGCCGAAGCGAGCAGGACATAGGCGGGGGCGAGTTCCGCCGGCTGTCCGGCGCGGCCGAGCGGCGTGTCCTGGCCCAGCGTTTCCAGCTCGTGCGGAGTCTTGGCGATGGGCTGGATCGGCGTCCAGATCGGCCCCGGCGCGACCGCGTTGACGCGGATGCCGTCGCCCGCCAGCAGGTTCGACAGGCCGACCGTCAGGCTGGAGATGGCGCCCTTGGTCGCGGCATAGACGATCATGGTCTTGCCCGCGACCTTGGCCTGTTCGCTGGTCGTGTTCACGATCGCCGCGCCCGGTTTCATGTGCGCCGCGGCCGCCTTGGCGAGGCGGATCATCGCGAAGACGTTGGCGGCGAACGCACCCTGCATCTCGTCGTCGTCGATGCTGTCGATTCCCTGATTGATCGTCTGCGCCGCGGCATTGTTGACCAATATGTCGATCCCGCCGAGCTCACTGACGGTACGCTCGACCAGCTGCACGCAATGATCGCGATCGCGAATGTCGCCGGGCAGCAGCAGGCAGCGACGCCCCGCCTTCTCGACCCATTGCCGCGTCTCGTCCGCCTCGCGTTGTTCGTCGGCCAGGTAGGAGATGGCGACATCCGCGCCCTCGCGGGCATAAGCGATCGCCACCGCGCGGCCGATACCCGAATCCCCGCCGGTGATCAGCGCGACCTTGTCGGTCAGCAGGCCCTTGCCGACATAGCTCTCCTCGCCATGATCCGGCTTGATCCTCATCTCCGCGACCAGGCCGGGGCGGGGCTGCTGCGGCTCACCGGGAAAGCTGGTCGGCTGGCTGGTACGCGGGTCGGTCATGGCGGTTCCTGTCGATCGGACGGGTGCCGAACGGCCCGCGACCGGGAACGTGCCATGCGGTGATCGAAAAGCCGTGTCGAAACCATGGTGAGGGGGTGGGGCGACGCGCCGACCTAGCCGCGCCGTCCCAGGACGCTCAGGGCATCATGACGGTGTCGATGACGTGGATCACCCCGTTCGACTGCATCACGTCGGCGATGGTCACGCGGCCAGTGTCGCCCTTGCCGTCCATGATCGCCCAGCCGCTGCCCGCCTTGCGGAACATCAGCGGCTCGCCCTGGACGGTCGTGTAGGTCGCCGTGCCGCCATTCGCCTTGGCCTTGGCGGCGATGTCCTTGGCGGTGATGCGGCCGGGGACGACGTGATAGGTCAGCACCGAGGTGAGCTGCGCCTTGTTCTCCGGCTTCAACAGCGTGTCGACCGTGCCCGCGGGCAGCTTGGCGAAGGCGGCATTGGTCGGCGCGAAGACGGTGAACGGGCCAGGGCCGGAAAGCGTGTCGACCAGGCCCGCCGCCTGGACCGCGGCGACCAGCGTCGTATGATCCTTGGACTGGGAGGCGTTCTGGACGATCGTCTTGGTCGAATACATGGCGGCACCGCCGACCATCGGATTCGTCTTTGCCATCACTCCGCCGGCGCTGAGCAGCAGCGCGGCCGCGAACACCGGGCGCAGATACCGATTCATCCTGTCTCTCCTTACGCCGGGATGGCGCTGGCGACAGGTACGGCCGCACCGGCACTACGGATGCAGCGCCGCCTGATTTCGTCAGATCAGGCTGAGCTGGCCCGTCGCGACGACCGGTCCGGTGGGCAACGGGCCGGGCGAGCCGCCGATCGGCTCGATCGACACCGCCAGCGTCGTCGTCTGGTCGATCGTCACGCCGCGGACGACCATCTGCGTGCGGCCGTCGCGACGCAGCAGGCCCAGCGCGCGGGGCACGCCGTCGCGGCCGATCGCCCAG
>JAEWJQ010000141.1 GCA_023386515.1 Pseudomonadota bacterium
GCCGTCTTCCTCGTCTACGGCACCGACACCTTCGCCGATTATTCGCCGTTCAAACGCTATGCGATCGTCGCGGTCACCTTCCTGCTGTCGTACAAGGCGCCCGACATCTATCTGAAGAACAAGATCAACAAGCGGTCCGACGCAATCCGCAAGGGTCTGCCCGACGCGCTCGACCTGCTGGTGATCTGCGCCGAGGCCGGCCTGACCGTCGACGCCGCGTTCAACCGCGTCGCCAAGGAACTGGGCCGCGGCTTTCCCGAGCTGGGCGACGAATTCACCCTGACCGCGATCGAACTCGGCTTCCTGACCGAGCGGCGGCAGGCGTTCGAGAACCTTGCGATGCGCGTCAATTTGGACGCGGTGAAGGGCGTCACGACGACGATGATCCAGACGGAGAAATATGGCACGCCGCTCGCCTCCGCGCTTCGCGTCCTGTCCGCCGAATTCCGCAACGAGCGGATGATGCGCGCCGAGGAAAAGGCCGCGCGCCTGCCCGCGATCATGACTGTGCCGCTGATCCTCTTCATCCTGCCCACTTTGTTCATCGTCATCCTGGGTCCGGCAGCCTGTTCGATCAGCGACGCGTTCTAAGACCGCCACGGCGTGCCCATCATACGGGACCCTCCCCAAGCGCGTGGGGAGGGTCGCGCTTGAACCAACCTCGCCGGTCGTCGTTGTCGTCCCGTAACAGGGAGGACCCATATGCTCTTCACCACCCCGACCCAGTTCGCCGCGCTCGCGCTGGCGCTGTTCGCCGGCTGGCTGTTCGGCCTCGCCAGCCATCCCGGTGGCCGCAAGTGGAAGACCCGCTACGCCACCGAGCGTGAGGCGCATGCCGGCTATCGCCGCGACACCGATACCCGCGTCGCCGAGGCCAATCGCCGCATCGCCGAACTGGAAGCGGAAAACAGCCGCCTGGCCAAGGCGCAGCCCGTCGCCGCGCCGGCGGTGACGACCACCGACGGTTTCGTCGCCGAACGGCCGACCCTGACCGATCGGCTGACCGGTCGACAGCCGGTGGCGGCGCGGGCCGCACGCCCGGCCTTCGCCACGCGCGACGCCAACCGCGGCTGGTTCGACTGGCGCTGACCCCGCTCGACTCGGGCCGGCAAAGCGGTCAAGGTTCCGCCATGACCCAGTCGCTTCGCACCGGTGGCCGCATCCTCGTCGACCAATTGCTGGCGAACGGATGCGAGCGCGTGTTCACCGTACCCGGCGAGAGTTTCCTCGCCGTGCTCGACGCGCTGCACGATACGCCGGAGATCGACACGGTCACCTGCCGGCAGGAGGGCGGCGTGGCGTTCATGGCCTGCGCGGACGGCGCGCTCAGCCATCGGCCGGGCATCGCCTTCGTCACGCGCGGGCCGGGGGCGACCAACGCGTCGATCGGCGTCCATGTCGCGATGCAGGATTCGCAGCCGATGATCCTGTTCATCGGCGACGTCGATCGCGGCACTCGCGATCGTGAGGCGTTTCAGGAGGTCGATTTAGCGGCGCTGTTCGCGCCGCTGGCCAAATGGGCGGCGCGGATCGACGACGCGCGCCGCATCCCCGAATATGTCGCGCGCGCCTATGCCACCGCGATGAACGGCAGGCCGGGGCCGGTCGTGCTCGCGCTGCCCGAGGACATGCTGCTCGATGAGGTCGAGGCGATCGATCGCCCGCGGGTCGAGCGCACCCGCCAGGGCTGCGACGAGGACACGATCGAGCGGCTCGGCGATCTGCTCGCCACCGCCGAGCGGCCGGTGGCGATCGTCGGCGGCGCCGGTTGGGACAGCGTCGCCGCGCAGGACTTCGCCGCCTGGGCAGATCGGACCGGCGTCCCGGTGGCGGCGGCATTCCGCCGGCAAGATGCCATCCCCAACGCCTGTCCGAGCTATGCGGGCAACCTCGGCTATGGCCCCAATCCGCGGCTGGTCGATCGTATCAAGGCGGCGGACCTGCTGCTCGTCGTCGGGCCACGGCTCGGCGAGGCGACGACCGACGGCTATGCGCTGATCACCCCGGATCATCCCGGCCAACGGCTGATCCACGTCCATCCCGATCCCGAGGAACTGGGCCGCACCTATCGTACCGATCTGGCGATCTGTGCCGGCATGACCGAATTCGCCGAGGCGCTGATCGCGCTGGACGGGCCGCCGCATCCGGGCGGCGCGGAGGCGCATGCCGAATGGTGCGCTTGGTCGACTCCGGCGGCGCGCGACGGGGTCGCGATGGACCTCGGCCGCTGTGTCGCGACGATGCGCGAGCAATTGCCCGCCGATACCATCATCTGCAACGGCGCGGGCAATTACAGCGGCTGGTGGCACCGCTACTGGCCCTATGCGGCGCCGGGAACGCAGCTGGCGCCGACCGCCGGGGCGATGGGCTACGGCCTGCCCGCCGCAATCGCCGCCGCACTTCGATATCCGGAGCGGAGCGTCGTCGCGCTGGCAGGCGACGGCTGCTTCCTGATGAACGGGCAGGAACTGGCGACCGCGCTCCAGCACGACGTGCGGCTGCTCGTGCTGGTGATCGACAATGGCGCCTATGGCACGATCCGCATGCATCAGGAGCGAGAATATCCCGGCCGGATCGCCGCGACGCGGCTCGCCAATCCGGACTTCGCCGCGCTCGCCCGCGCCTATGGCTGCTGGGCGGAGACGGTGACGCGGACGGAGGATTTCGCCGAAGTGCTGAGCCGCGCGCAGGCGGAGCAGGGCGTGCGCCTGCTCCACCTCAAGACCGACGTCGAGGTGATCACCGCCGGCACCACATTGAGTGCGATCGCGCGGCGCGACTGAGCGCCGCGACGATCGCCACCCGGCTGGCTTTTAGCGCAGCTTCTCGCTCCCGTTCATCAGCGCCGTCTTCTGCGCGTCGCTCATCGCCGCGGCGTTGACGTCGGCGTCGTCGATCGCATCGGCCTGCTGCTCGCCGCTCTTGCGGATCTGCTTGGCCTGATCCTTCATATTGTCGGCCGCCTGCTCCTTCGCGTCGGCGCGATTGTCATAGGCCTTCTCGACGTTCTTCGCGAGCTTGTCGTCGCCATTGCCGCCGCAGGCGGCCAGCGACAGCGCCATGGCGCCCAGCACGGCCGCAGCCATCGTCTTCTTCATGTCTCTTCCCCTATTTGATTTGTGGTTCGAAAAAGGGCCGCCCCGCACGTGGCGGGACGACCCTCATATCCGGTTGCCCGGCAGGACGATCAGATGTCGTCGCCGAGCGCGCCCTTGACCTTGCCCTTGAACTGCTCGCCCTTGCCTTCGGCCTGCTGGGCCTTGCCCTCGGCGGCCATGTCGGCGTCGTTGTTGTGCTTGCCGATGGCTTCCTTGACGTTGCCGATCGCTTCGTTGATGTTGCCCTTGATCTTGTCGGTCAGCTCGCCCATCACGGCCTCCTGCGCTTGATGCGGACCGGGGATCGGCCCGCTTGATCTATCGCAAGAACAACGGGTTCGACCTCGTACCGGTTCCGTGACAAACTCGACAGACAGCGTCCATTTGCGACGAAACGCCGGCCGGCCGCCTCAGATCAGGCCGGCGAGCGGACTGGACGGGTCGGCATAGCGACGCTGGCCCATGCGACCGGCCCGATAGCTCAGCCGCCCGGCCTCGATCGCGGCGCGCATCGCGGCGGCCATCATCACCGGATCCTTCGCCTCGGCGATGGCGGTGTTCATCAGCACGCCGTCGCAGCCCAGCTCCATCGCCACTGCCGCATCCGACGCGGTACCGACGCCGGCATCGACCAGCACCGGCACCTTGGCGCCCTCGACGATCAGGCGGATGGTGACGCGGTTCTGGATCCCGAGGCCCGAGCCGATCGGTGCGCCCAGCGGCATGATCGCCACCGCACCGGCCTCCTCCAGCTGCTTCGCCGCGATCGGATCGTCGACGCAATAGACCATCGGCTTGAACCCTTCACGGACCAGCACCTCGGTCGCCTTCAGCGTCTCGCGCATGTCGGGATAGAGCGTCTTCGCCTCGCCCAGCACCTCCAGCTTGACGAGATCCCAGCCGCCGGCTTCGCGCGCGAGGCGCAGCGTGCGGATCGCCTCGTCCGCGGTAAAGCAGCCGGCCGTGTTGGGCAGATAGGTGACCTTCTTGGGGTCGATATAGTCGGTCAGCATCGGCGCCTTCGGATCGCTGACGTTGACCCGCCGCACCGCCACGGTGACGATCTCCGCGCCGCTCGCCTCCAGCGCGGCGGCGTTCTGCGCAAAATCCTTGTACTTGCCGGTGCCGACGATCAGCCGCGATCGGAAGGTGCGGCCCGCCACCGTCCAGTTGTCCTCGTCGACCGGCCGCGCGTGATCACCACCGCCCACGAAGTGCACGATCTCGATATCGTCGCCGTCCTCGACGCACACCTCCGTCAGCGTCGAGCGCGGCACGACCTCGAGATTACGCTCGACCGCGACCTTCTCCGGCACCAGGCCGAGCTCGGAGGCGAGCTTAGCCAGCGACAGGCCGGCCGGGACGCGTTTGTGCTCGCCATTGACGGTGATCGAGACGGTGCCATCGGTGTGGGGCATAATGGGAACTCCTTGCCGCCCCATCTAGGCGCCTTGGCCCCGGTGTCCACCTCTGCACGGGATGATGTTCGCGCAATGCAGGGCACGCCGTTTTGCACCCGCCGGCAAAGGGCGGTAAGCCCGCCGCCATGTCCGACACCATCTTCGTCCTCAACGGCCCCAACCTCAACCTGCTCGGCCTGCGCGAGCCGGATATCTACGGCCACGACACGCTCGACGACATCGCCGGGCAGCTGGAGGATCGCGGCCGCGAGCTGGGTCTGGAGATCGACATGCGACAGTCCAATCACGAGGGGCATCTGGTCGACTGGCTGCACGAGGCGCAGGCGCGGCAGGCGAAGGCGGTGCTGCTCAACGCCGGCGGCTTCACCCATACGTCGGTGGCGATCCACGATGCGATCAAGAGCGTCACGACACCGGTGATCGAGGTGCATCTGTCCAATCCGCACACGCGCGAGAGCTTTCGGCACCAGAGCTTCGTCGGGCGGGCCGCCAAGGGAACCATCGCGGGCTTTGGTGCCTTGAGCTACATCCTCGCGCTTGAAGCAGCCGCGCGCTTCTGACAGGAGGCTCCGCCATGACTGATAACAACCAGAACGGCGCCCAGGGAGGCGCGATGCAGGTCGATGTCAACCTCGTGCGCCAGCTCGCCGAGCTGCTCGACGCCACCCATCTGACCGAGATCGAGGTCGAAGAGGGCGACCGCAAGATCCGCGTCGCGCGCAAGGCCGCCGCGGCCGCACCCGCGGTCCATTACGCGCCGGCGCCCGCCGCTGCCCCTGCCCCGGCCGCCA
>JAEWJQ010000149.1 GCA_023386515.1 Pseudomonadota bacterium
TGACTGCCCATCGGGTGGAGGCCGAAGCCGGTGTTGTGAGCGTCGGCGAATGCGGTGAGGGCGCGCGCGACGCGCGCGAGCAGGGGTTCGATCGGGACCGGTTCCGGGTGCAGTTCCAGCGCTTCGCCCTCGATCCGGGCGGCGGTATCGAGGTCTTCGATCGCGCCGATCAAGCGGGCGGCCTGCGCCTGGATGGTCAACGCATGACCGCGATATTCGGCGGAGACGGGACCCAGCAATTGCGATTCGATCAGCTCGGCAAAGCCGGCGATCGCATTGGTCGGCGTGCGGAGTTCGTGGACGAGCTGTCGGAGCAGTTCCGAACCGCGCCCGCGCTCGGCGTCCATATCCAGGTCGCCGCCGGCCGGCCGCTGCGTCGTGCAGAGATAGCCCGTAAACCGACCGGCCTTGTCGAACAGCGGCAGGCCAGCGACCTGCCACCCGCCGGCAAGCTCCGACCGGCCGGCAATATGCAGTCGCGCGCCCGAGAAACGCCGCCGGCGCAGAAAGGCATCGACGATCGCGGTATCGACCGTCACCGACCCCTGTCGCATCGCGACCGCCAGCGATACGCCGATCAGCGCACCGCGCGCGCCGCCATCGATGGCGACGACCAGCCCCTGCGCGTCGGTTTCGAAACGGAAGGCGTCCATTTCGTTGTCCGGCTCGGCGATCGGCGCCTCGTCGCGCTGCCGCTGAAAGGCATCGATGCGCGCGACGACATCGGCGATGCGGAAGCCGCCGTGCGGGGCCGGGCTGAGATCGGGGGCGGACGGCGCCGTCGCCGGGGTCGGCGACCGTGCCGGCACCGCGTCGCGAAAGGCGCCCAGATCAATGACGGACGGTGTCGGACGTCCGTCCGCCTCGGCGGAATCGCCGATGGCCTGCACCGCTTCGGGCAGGGGATCAGCCTCTGCCCCCGGCTGAGCTTCCGTCGCGATGCCCGTCGTTTCTGCGGCGGGGAGGACGAAATCCACGCTCTCATAGGCGGCGAGCCCGTCGACCACCTGACGCGGCAGATCGCGACGGTGCCGAAGCAGGGCGCGCCCTTCCGGATTGAGCCTGGGCAACAGGTCCAGCCACTCGCTGGCGTCAAGCCGCGCAGTGCGCAGCACCGGAGCGGCGACGGCAAGACCGTCCTCGGCGAACAAGGCGACCAGCGGCGCCGGCGGCGTCGCGAAGGCGAGCGCCCGGCCGCTCGCGGCGCGGATCTCGACCGGGACAATGTCGCGAAGCGCGCGCAGACGCGTCAGGGCCGCCTCATCGGGCGCCGCACGGCCACGACCGACCAGGTCGACGAGCTGCCGCCACGCCGAACGCGCGCCGAACCCACTCTCCATATCGGCGGAGAGCACGGTCTTGAGGCTGTCATCGAAACGCACGCACGGCTCCTGCGTCCCGTCCGTCGGGACGCGTCATTCGTCCTGTCCTAGCGAACCGGATTCACCGTGCAAGCAGCGATTTACCGCCCGTCGCAATGTGGGACAATTGCGTTGCACGGCAATTTTCTTATGTCTAAGGGGAGCCGTCGTCGTCGTTCGGCGAGTTTTGGGAGAGTTGCGCGCAATGTCCTTCGATCGGATCGATCGGCAGATCCTTGCCCATCTACAAGCAGATGGCCGGATGACCAATGTCGAACTCGCCGAGCGCGTCGGTCTGACCGCCCCTCCCTGCCTGCGCCGGGTCCGCGCACTGGAAGAAGCGGGCGTGATCCGCGGCTATCACGCCGATCTCGACCCGGCCAGTCTGGGCTTTCCGATCACCGTGTTCGCGATGGTGTCGCTGCGCAGCCAGGCGGAGCACGACCTCGCCGCCTTCGAAGCGCATGTCGCGGGCATTCCGGAAATCCGCGAATGCCATATGCTCAACGGCGAGATCGACTTCATTCTCAAGATCGTCGCCGCGGACCTGAAGAGCTTCCAGGAAATCCTCACCACGCATCTGACCCCGGCACCGAATGTCGCGAGCGTGAAGACCTCGCTGACGATCCGGACCGCGAAGGCGGTGTCGGGAATTCCCGTCTCCGCAGACTGAACCGCAACCCTCCGGCCTCGAGCCGGAGCGTACGGACGAAGGGGGCCGAAGCCCCCTCCCCTTACTTCTTGTAGACCACCTTCTTGACCGTCTCGACGACCTTGGCCGCGTTGATCAGCGCCTGCTTCTCGAGGTTCGCGGCGTAGGGCAGCGGCACGTCCTCGTCGGTGACTCGCAGCACCGGCGCGTCGAGGTCGTCGAAGCCTTCCTCCATCACGAACGCCGCCACTTCCGACGCGATCGAGCAGGTCGGCCAGCCTTCCTCGACGACGACGAGGCGGTTGGTCTTGGCGAGGCTCTTCAGCACCGTCTGCTTGTCGAGCGGACGCAGCGTACGCAGGTCGATGACCTCCGCATCCACGCCCTCGCCGGCCAGCGTCTCGGCGGCTTCGAGCGCGATGCCGACACCGATCGAATAGCTGCCCAGCGTGACGTCCTTACCTTCGCGGGCGACCCGCGCCTTGCCGATCGGCAAAACGTGATCGTCGAGGGCGGGCACGTCGAAGCTCTGCCCGTAGAGCAGCTCATTCTCGAGGAAGACGACGGGATCTTCGCTGCGGATCGCCGCCTTCAGAAGGCCCTTGGCATCGGCGGCACTGTACGGCGCGATCACGATCAAGCCAGGGACGCTGGCGTACCAGGGTCCGTAATTCTGGCTGTGCTGAGCGCCGACGCGGGCCGCAGCG
>JAEWJQ010000221.1 GCA_023386515.1 Pseudomonadota bacterium
CGCGGGCACGTTGCGGATCGACGGATCGGCGGGTGCGTCGCGCGGCACCGGTGCGTTCGCTCCGGCCGGCTGTGGACCCTGCGGCCCCTGCTGTGCAGCGGGCGCCGCCTGCTGCGGCTGCGCGGAACAGGCGGTTCCGATCATCGATAGGGCAAGCAGGGCAGCGCGGTGCATCGATCTCTCCCGGGATAGCATCCTGCCATAACCGCTTACCGCGTCGGCGGTTGCCCGCTTGCGCCGCACGGACATGCAGCGTATATGGCGCATGTCTTCTCTTACATCGCCAGGTGAAAGAGGCTGCGGGGCCCCCTCCGCGGCGCCGACAGCGCACATCCCGTAAAGGTCCCCATGGTCGATATCGCCCTTCTCACGCAGATCATCGAACCCGAAGCCAAGGCGCTCGGCTTCGACCTCGTGCGCGTGAAGATGTTCGGCGGCAAGTCGGACCCGACCCTGCAGGTGATGGCAGAGCGACCGGAGACGGGCCAGCTGACGATCGACGATTGCGCCGATCTGTCGCGCCGCATCTCCGACCGGCTCGACGAACTCGAGGCGGAGGGGCGCGACCCGATCGAGGACGCCTATCGGCTCGAAGTGTCCTCCCCCGGCATCGACCGCCCCCTCACCCGCCCCCGGGATTACGCGAACTGGGCCGGGCACGAGGCGAAGATCACGCTGACCGACAAGGTCGACAACCGCAAGATCCTGACCGGCGATCTGGTCGGCATCGACGGCGACCGGGTGACGATCGACGTTCGCGGCCACCAGCCGATGACCGTGCCACTGTCGCAGATCGCCGACGCCAAGCTGACGATCACCGACCGGCTGATCGCCGCCACTGCGCCGCTGGCGCCGGAAGGCGCGGACGAATTCGGGGAGGGGGCCGACGATGCGGACACCGCCGACACCAACGACAACGATGCCCTGAAGGAAGGACACGCTTAAGATGGCCAGTGTTGCCACCGCCAATCGCGCGGAGCTGATCGCGATCGCCAATTCGGTCGCGTCGGAGAAGATGATCGACAAGGCGATCGTCATCGAGGCGCTGGAAGAAGCGATCCAGCGCGCGGCCAAGACCCGCTACGGCATCGAGAACGACATCCGCGCCAAGCTCGACCCGCAGACCGGCGACCTGCGCCTGTGGCGCGTCGTCGAGGTGGTCGAGGCTGTCGATGACTTCTTCAAGCAGGTCGACGTTGCGCAGGCGCAGAAGCTGCAGAAGGGCGCGGCCGTCGGCGACTATATCGTCGATCCGTTGCCGCCGATCGAGTTCGGCCGCATCCAGGCGCAGGCGTCGAAGCAGATCATCTTCCAGAAGGTCCGCGACGCCGAACGTGATCGTCAGTATGAAGAGTTCAAGGACCGCCAGGGTGAGATCATCACCGGGGTCGTCAAGCGCGTCGAATTCGGCCACATCGTCGTCGATCTCGGCCGCGCCGAGGGCGTCATCCGCCGCGACCAGCAGATCCCGCGCGAGGTGGTGCGCGTCAACGACCGCATCCGGTCGCTGATCCTCAACGTCCGCCGCGAGAACCGCGGGCCGCAGATCTTCCTCAGCCGCGCCCACCCCGACTTCATGAAGAAGCTGTTCGCGCAGGAAGTGCCCGAGATTTACGACGGCATCATCACCATCCAGGCCGCCGCGCGCGATCCGGGCAGCCGCGCCAAGATCGGCGTGATCAGCCGTGACAGCAGCATCGATCCGGTCGGCGCCTGCGTCGGCATGAAGGGCAGCCGCGTCCAGGCCGTCGTGCAGGAGATGCAGGGCGAGAAGATCGACATCATCCCCTGGTCGCCCGACACTGCGACCTTCGTCGTCAACGCGCTTCAGCCGGCCAGCGTCAGCCGCGTCGTGATCGACGAGGAAGAGGACCGGATCGAGGTCGTGGTGCCCGACGACCAGCTCAGCCTCGCCATCGGTCGCCGTGGCCAGAATGTTCGCCTCGCCAGCCAGCTGACCGGCAAGGCGATCGACATCCTGACCGAGGCCGACGCGTCGGAGAAGCGCCAGAAGGAATTCGTCCAGAATTCCGAAATGTTCCAGAACGAGCTCGACGTCGACGAGACGCTGGCGCAGCTGCTGGTCGCCGAGGGCTTCGGCGCGCTGGAAGAGGTCGCTTATGTCGAGCTCGACGAACTCGCCGCGATTGAGGGCTTCGACGAGGATCTGGCGCAGGAGCTGCAGAGCCGTGCGCAGGAAGCGCTTGATCGCCGCGAACAGGCCGCCCGCGAGGAGCGCCGGTCGCTCGGCGTCGAGGACGCGCTCGCCGACATGCCGTACCTGACCGAGGCGATGCTGGTCACGCTCGGCAAGGCAGGCATCAAGACACTCGACGATCTCGCCGATCTCGCGACCGACGAATTGGTCGAGAAGAAGCGCGCCGAGCCACGTCGCCGCAACGACGATGCCCCCAAGCGCCCCGAGCCGAAGGGCGGCATCCTCAGCGAATATGGCCTGAGCGACGAACAGGGCAATGAGATCATCATGGCGGCACGCCAGCATTGGTTCGCCGACGAAGAGCCGGCGGCCGCCGAAGCCGAAGCCGCGGAGGGCGAGGAGGCCTGATGCCGTTCGTCTCGATCCGACTGGCCGGCTCCGCGACCAAGGAGCAGAAGGCGGGGGTCGTCGGGGACGTGACGGCCTCGCTGGTCGCGCGCCGCGGCAAGAACCCCGCCGCGGTCCAGATCGTGATCGAGGAGGTCTCGACCGAGAATTACGCGGCCGGCGGGCAGTTGCTCGCCGATCGTGACGCTCCCAAGCCGAGGGAGGACGCGCATGCGGTTCCCTCGCAATGAGACGCTGAGGTTTCAGCAGAGCGGCACGCTCGCCTTTGCCCGTCCGTCATCCCCGCGTAGGCGGGGATTGAGACTGGCTGACCTGACGGCTCCTTCGCAGAGCGTCGCACGTCTGAACTTCCGCCTTCGCGGGGATGGCGGCGTGCGTGGACGGGAGGCGCGCGCATGAGCGATCCCGTCCGCAAATGCATTCTGTCGCAGGAACGTGACGCGCGCGAATCGCTCGTCCGCCTCGCGCTCGCGCCCGACGGCCAGATCCTGCCCGATGTCCGCGCCAAGGCGCCCGGCCGCGGCGCCTGGATCGGCGTGACGCGTGCCGAGCTGGAGGAGGCGATCGCCAAGAAGCGGCTGCGCGGTGCGTTGCTGCGTGCGTTCAAGGGCGCGGAACTCGTTATTCCGGACGACCTGCCGCAGCGGATCGCCGATGCGCTGGAGCGCAATGCGCTCGACCGGCTCGGCCTCGAGGCCAAGTCCGGCACGCTGCTGACCGGATCAGAGCGGATCGAGACCGCGGCCCGGTCGGGTCAGCTCCATGCGCTCTACCACGCCGCCGACGCGAGCGACGACGGACGACGCAAGCTGGCCCAGGCTTGGCGCGTTGGTTCGGACAAGGAAGGTTCCGACCTCAAGGGCTTGGCACTGCCCGTCGCACGCCCCATATTGTCGTTGGCGCTGGGCCGCGAGAATGTGGTACACATCGGCCTGACCGACCGCGCTGCCGCCGCGCGGGTGAGCGATGCGCTCGACCGCTGGCTGCATTTTATCGGAACCGAATCTGCCCCTGCGCCTTGCGAAACGGCCTCGCGAGGTTCATCGCCCTCCGGCTCCTCCGGGGCGCTGCCGGCCGTAGACGTAAACGAGGATTTTGAGTGAGCGAGACCGACAACGACAAGCCGAAGCTCGGAATGCGCGCGCCCCTGGGGTTGAAGCGCACGGTCGAGACCGGCCAGGTGAAGCAGAGCTTCAGCCACGG
>JAEWJQ010000238.1 GCA_023386515.1 Pseudomonadota bacterium
GCTCGCCCTCCATGAAGGCGAACACCATTTCCAGACGCTTGTGGGGGTCGGATTCGACCAGCAGCGCCTGCTTGTCGGCGACCTTGACCTGGATATTGGCCATGATCGCGTCGGACAGCTTCGCCGCCTCGACCAATTCGCCGAGCTGCACCGCGGTTTCGGCGGGCAGCTTGCGGTTGAGCTTGGCGTAATTCTCGAACTGCTCGACCACCGAGCGCATCAGCGCGGTGATCTCCGGCCCTTCGGGCTCGATATCCTGCATCGCCTCGATCGACGCGACGAGATGTCCCTCGCCCTCGCTCAGCTCGATCAGCCGGCCGCGCTGCTTGCCCTCGACCAGCACACGCACGGTGCCGTCGGCAGCTTCAGCAGCTGCAGCACGGTGGCCGTGACGCCGACCTCGTACAGGTCCTCGCGCTGGGGATCGTCCTCGGCCGGGTCGAGCTGCGCGACCAGGAAGATCTCCTTGTCGGCGGCCATCGCGGCTTCCAACGCCGACACGCTTTTGTCGCGGCCGACGAACAGCGGCACGATCATATGCGGGAAGACGACGATGTCACGCAGCGGCAGGACGGGGAAAGTGGTGTGCATGTAAACTCCGCGGCCGTCGGAACCGGACGGCCTCATCCCATACTATATGGTGAGCCGGCGACATCCATCAATCGTCCTGCGTCACGATTAGCCTCTTGCCAGCGGCGCCGTGGGCGTGGAAATCCATGCCCCGCATCAAAGGGGTATACGATGACGTTCCGCCTGTCGCTCGCCGCCGCGCTGCTGCTGTCCACCGCGGCCTACGCTTCCGAGCCGGGCAAGCCGCCGATCACCGCGCAGGTTTCCGCATCCGGCGGCCCGCTCGATTCCGCGCAGAAGAAGCTGAAGTTTGACACGGCCGACCTGCAATTCGAGGTCGATCCGGATCGCGAGGTGCTGAACGGCGTCGCGACGCTGACCTTCACCACGCTCGACAAGACCGATCGCGTCGTCGTCGACCTCGACAACAATTATACGGTCACCGCCGTGACGGTCGACGGCGTCGCCGCCAGCTTCGAAAATCCACAGGGGCGGATGACGATCAAGCTCGCCAAAAAGGCGGCCAAGGACGCCAAGCTGGTGGTAAAGATCACCTATGGCGGCCGCCCGCACGTCGCGGTGCGCGCACCGTGGGACGGCGGCTTCGTCTGGGCCAAGACGCCAGACGGCCAGCCGTGGATCGCGACCGCGGTGCAGATGGAAGGCTGCGACCTGTTTTGGCCTTGCATCGACTATCCGACCTACGAGCCCGAGAAGGTGACGCTGCACATCACCGTGCCGCGTGGCCTAAAGGCGCCCTCCAACGGCAAGCTGCTCGGCGTCGATCATCTGCAGGACGGCCGCTCGACCTGGAACTGGGAAGTCGCCCATCCGAACCTGTACGGCATCGCGCTCAACGTCGGTCCGTATGAGGAGATCAGCGGTACCTACAAGAGCAAGTTCGGCGACACGATCCCGATGTACTATTGGTATCTGCCCGGCGAGAAGGACCAGGCCAGGACGCTGTTCGACGAATTCGCGCCGACGCTCGACTTCTATGAGGGCGTGATCGGCCCCTATCCGTGGCGTACCGAAAAGGTCGGCGTGGTGGAGACGCCGCACAAGGGCATGGAGCACCAGACGATCAACGCCTACGGCAACGCCTATGCCAAGGCGCCGGAAGGGTTCGACTGGCTGTTCCAACATGAATTCGGCCACGAATGGTTCGCCAACCAAATGACCGCGGTCAATTGGGATGACTTCTGGCTGCACGAAGGCTTCACCGCCTATATGCAGCCGCTCTACGGCCGCTGGCGCGAGGGCGATGGTCGCTACACGGCGATGATGCTCGCCGCGCGACCCGGGATCCAGAACAAGTCGCCGCTGGTGACCGGCAAGCCGCAGACCGCGGAGGACGTCTATGAGAAGTCGCCGGGTCGCGGCGGCGACATCTACACCAAGGGCGAATGGATCCTGCACACGCTGCGCAACGCGATCGGCGATCGCGCCTTCTTCGATGCGACCAAGTTGCTGGTCTACGGCCGGGTCGATCCGGCGCCGGGCAATTTCCAGCCGGTGTTCCGCACCACGCCGGACTTCATCGCCGACGTCAATTCGGTGACGGGGCAGAATTGGCAATGGTTCTTCGACGTCTACCTCTACCAAGCGGCGCTGCCCAAGCTGGTGACCAACCGCAATGCGACGCAATTGACGCTGAAATGGCAGACGCCGCTCAACAAGCCCTTCCCGTTGCCGGTCGAGGTGCAGATCGACGACCGCGTCGAGAAGGTGCCGATGACCGGCGGGGTTGCGACGATCACCGTGCCCGCAGGTGCCCATGTCGTCGTCGATCCGATGAGTCGGCTGCTCAAGCAGGACGATGCGGTGGACGCCTTCCAGGCTTGGAAAGCCGCGCAGGCACCGGCGAAGAAGTGAAATATCCTCCCCGCTTGCGGGGAGGTGGCACGCCGCAGGCGTGACGAAGGGGGATCCCCACACAGCACAGCACCGGTGGGAGGCCCCCTCCACCAGCTTCGCTGGTCCCCCTCTCCGCGAGCGGGGAGGAAAAGGAAAGTCGATGAACATCCTGCTCGCCGCATCTGCCCTCGCCCTGGTCGCTGCCGCGCCCGATCTGCCCAAGAAGGGCGAACCGCCGATCTCCGCCCAGACGCAGAAGTCCGGCGGCGTCCGTCCCGCCGAACAGATGGCGCTGCAGTTCGACTCCGCCGACCTGTCGTTCGAGGTGCTGCCCGATACCGAAACGTTGAACGGCGTCGCCACGCTCGGTTTCACCGCCAAGGCGCCGCTGACGCGCCTGCTGATCGACCTCGATCGGAACCTGCCCGTCACCGCGATCAGCATCGACGGCCGGCCGCTCGCCACCGGCGCCTGGAGCAATCCGGACGGTCAGCTCGCCATCACCCTGCCCCGCCCGCTCGCCGCCGGGCAGAAGGTGAGCGCCAGGATCACCTACGGCGGCCAGCCGCATGTCGCGGTACGCGCGCCGTGGGACGACGGCATGGTCTGGTCGAAGACGCCATCGGGCCAGACCTGGTTCGCGACCACGGCGGAAGGCTATGGCTGCGACCTATTTTGGCCATGCCTCGATTTCCCGACCGGCGAGCCCGGCGTGGTCGACCTGCACATCACCGTGCCCAAGGGGCTGAAGGCACCATCCAACGGCAAGCTGATCGGCGTCGATCAGCTGCCCGACGGCCGCACCCGCTGGAACTGGCGGACGCGCAATCCCAACACCTATGCGATCGCGCTCAACGTCGGCCCCTATGAGGTGATCGAAGGCAGCCACAAGAGCCGCTTCGGCAACACGATCCCGATGTATTATTGGTATCTGCCCGGCGAGAAGGAGAAGGCGCAGGCGCTGTTCGACGAATTCGGTCCGACGATCGACTTCTTCGAGGCCAATGTCGGCCCCTATCCCTTCGGCGACGAGAAGGTCGGCGTGGTCGAGACACCGCACAAGGGCATGGAGCACCAGACGATCAACGCCTATGGCAACGACTATGCCAAGGCGATCGAGGGCTTCGACTGGCTCTTCCAGCACGAATTCACCCACGAATGGTTCGCCAACCAGCTGACCGCGGCGAATTGGGACGATTACTGGCTGCACGAAGGATACGGCAGCTATATGCAGCCGGCCTATGGCCTGTGGCGCGAAGGACGCGCGCGCTACGCCGCGATGATGCAGGGGCAGCGCGGCACGATCATGAACAAGGTGCCGATCGTCCAGGGTCGCGTGCTGACCGAGGAGCAAGTCTACGAGCCCGACCATGGCGGTGCCGGCCAGGACATCTACGTCAAGGGTTCGT
>JAEWJQ010000333.1 GCA_023386515.1 Pseudomonadota bacterium
GCACGGTGGTGACCGCGGCCGCCTTCGCCGACGGCCTGCCGACGGCCGCACCGCGCAGGTTCGACACGTCGCGCGCCGCCCTGCTCGCGCGCACGTCGTCGGAGATGCAGGCGTGCCCGGCCGGCGCGCTCGGCCTGCGCGTGCCCTTGACCTCGGAATCGACGGCCAACGCGCCGGTGTACAACATCAATCTGTTCGACACATGCACGCTCTACCCCGACGCGCCGCTCGACGTCGCCCGTGGCTATCGCGTCGATGTCGTCAGGCTCGCCCGGCATTACGGCCTGGCGCATGAGCAGCGGATGCTGCGCGAACATTACAACGTCTCGGACTTTGGCGAATTGCTCGTGCAGGTCGGCTGCATCGCGGCGGCCAAGGCGCAGCAGGCAGGCGACAAGAATGCGCATCCGATCGCAGCCGGTGCCTTCCCCCTGCCCGATCCGGCGTCGAGCCCGCAGCGCTTCAGCTTCACCGGCACTTTACCACGTGGGACGGGGCCGGCCGGCACCAGCGATCAGGATGTCTGTTTCCAGTTCACCTCACCGCTCGACCAGCCTTTCTACACCGTCGCCGCCGCGCAACTGACCGAGGCGGCGCAATGATCCGCCGCCTCGTGATCGCCCTGTTGCTCGCCGGCAGCGCGGCGCCCGCGATCGCCAGCCCGCGCGACACGCAGACGCTGGACGGCGCGTGGCAGGTGCGGATCGACCCGTCCGACACCGCCGCCACCAAGGCGCATCCGAAGGAAGCGCGCTGGTTCGCCGCCCGCGTGCCGGGCAGCGTGCAGGAAGATCTGATCCGCGCGCGCCGCGTACCCGACCCCTTCAAGGGTACGAACGAAAGCGCGATCCAGTGGGTCGGCCTGACCGACTGGCAGTTCCGCCGCACGCTGACCGTCACGCCGGCGATGCTGGCGCACGATCATCTCGACCTCGTCTTCGACGGGCTCGACACCTTCGCCGGCGTCAGCCTCAACGGTATGCGGCTGCTGTCCGCCGACAATGCGCACCGCCGCTGGCGTGCGGATGCCAAGGCCCTGCTCCACGCCGGCGACAATCAGCTGCTGGTCACCATCGCCTCGCCGATCCGCACGTTGCAGCCGATGGTGCTGGCGGAGAGGAACCCGCTGCCCGGCGAATATGACAGCGCGTTCGGCGACGAGCCCAAGGGCAGGCAGACGAGTCCCTATATCCGCAAGCCCAAATACCAATATGGCTGGGACTGGGGCCCTCGCCTAGTCGCCATGGGTATCTGGCGACCGGCGCGGCTCGAAGGCTGGGACGCAGCGCGGATCGAACGGCTGGGAGTCGTGCAGGATGCGCTGAACGATGCCGAGGCGCGGCTGACCGCCAACGTCTCCGTCGTCGCCGACCGGCCGGGGCCGCAGACCATCGCCGTCGCGCTCGCCGGCCCCGACGGTACCAGCCAGACCGTGACGCGCACCGCCATCCTCGCTTCCGGCGTCAATGCGGTGCCGATCCCGCTCACTGTCGCGCGGCCGCGCCGCTGGCAACCAATCGGCTATGGCGCGCAACCGCTCTACACCGCGACCGCGACCATGGGCGACGACCGCGCGACGCGGACGATCGGTCTACGCACGGTGACGCTGGACCGCAGCGGAGGGGCCTTCGCCCTGTCGGTCAACGGCACGCCGATCTTTGCCAAGGGCGCGAACCTGATCCCGTTCGACAGCTTCCCCGCACGCGTCGATCCGCGCGAGATGGAAAGCCTGCTGGCGTCCGCGCGCGACGCCAACATGAACATGATCCGCGTCTGGGGGGGCGGCTATTATCTTGACGACGCCTTCTACGACCTCGCCGACCGGATGGGGCTGATGGTCTGGCAGGATTTCATGTTCGGCGGTTCGGTCACCCCACCCGACGCGGCCTTCCGCGCCAGCGTCGCGGCGGAGGCGGACGAGCAGACCGCGCGCCTCGGCGATCATCCCGCGATCGTCATCTGGACGGGCAATAACGAGGTGCTGTCCGGCTGGGAAAATTGGAGCGACCGCAAGGCCTTCAAGACGGCGGTCGGCGCCGATGCGCAGGAACGGATCGGCAGCGGCATGACCGTGCTGTTCGACCGCGTGCTGCGCGACGCGGTGACGCGCAACAGCCCTGGCACCCCCTATATGCCCGGTTCGCCGTCGACTGGCTATGACGGTCCCGTCGACACCGACGCCAACGGCGACCGGCATTTCTGGGACGTCTGGTCGGGGTCGAAGCCGGTCGAGAACTATCTCGACAGCTGCCCGCGTTTCATGAGCGAATACGGCTTTCAGTCGATGCCGACGCTGGAGACGATCCACGATTTCGCCGGCTCGCTGAACGGCCTGACCCCCGACAGTCCGGTGATGAAGGCGCACCAGAAGTTCCTGGCCGGCGAAGGCAATGCACGTCTGCGCCTGTATCTCGACCAACGGCTGCGCCCGGCGAAGGATTTCGCCGACTTCGTCTATCTGACCCAGGTCAACCAGGCGCAGGCGATCGGCCTTGCCGCCCGCCATCACCGCGCCTGCCGTCCGGTGACGATGGGATCGCTCTTCTGGCAGCTCAACGACGTCTGGCCGGCGGTGTCCTGGTCGAGCATCGACCATCTTGGCCGCTGGAAGCTGCTGCAGTATGAGGCGCGGCGGATGTTCGCGCCGCAGGCGATCGTCGCCGAGCACCGCAACGCAGCGACGCGCATCGCTCTCGTCTCTGACGCGCAGCAGCCGGTACCGGCCAGATGGCGCGTCACGGTCCGCGACATGACCGGCAAGATCCTGACCAGGCGCGAGGCACCGGTCACGCTCGCGCCGCTGAGCGCGACCACCGTCGCCACTCTGCCCGACACCGACCTGTTCGGTGCTGCCGATCCGGCACGGAGCTATGCCGTCGCCGACCTGCTGACGGAAAGCTACGTCCAGGACGGGATGAGCCGGATCGACACGGTCATCAGCCGCACGATCGTCGAGCGGCTGGTGCCCCGCGACATGGCCTATCCCGATCCCGGCCTGACGCTGCACCGCGACGGGAACGCCCTGACGATCACGGCACGCAATCTCGCCCGCGCGGTGATGCTCGACTTCGGCGAAACCGGGGGCAGCGCCTCCGACAACGGCTTCGACCTGCTGCCCGGCGAAAGCCGCACCGTCACCATTTCCGGGCCGACGCCGACGCTGAGGACGCTTGCCCGATGATCCTGGCCCTGATCCTCGCCGCCCAGTCCGCCGA
>JAEWJQ010000415.1 GCA_023386515.1 Pseudomonadota bacterium
GCGCACGCCGCTCGCCCGGCTGCGGCTGCGCGCCGACGGCGTCGAGGACGCGGCGGTGCGCGATGCGATCGGCCGCGACCTGGGGGAGATGGAGGCGATGATCGCCTCGCTGCTCGCCTTTCTGGGCGGCGACAGCGATCCCGAAAAGCCGGTGCTGACGGATATCGCGGTGGTCTGCGCGACGCTGATCGACGACGTCGAGGATCGCAACCTGCCCGGCGTCTACGACGGGCCGGCGCATTGCGAGGTGCGCGTGCGTCCGGTCGCGTTCAAGCGGGCGCTCGGCAATCTGGTCGACAATGCGCTTCATTATGCCGGCAATGTCGTGCTGCGGCTCGACAGCAAGGCGGAGGGCGTGAGGATCGCGGTCGAGGACGACGGGCCGGGCATCCCGGAGGAGCAGTTGCGCCGCGTGCTCGAGCCGTTCGTCCGCCTTGACACCGCACGGCCGCGCGACACGATCGGTTTCGGCCTCGGCCTGCCGATCGTCGCCAAGATCGTCCAGGGCGAAGGCGGCACGCTGACGCTGGGCAATCGTCCCGAAGGCGGGCTGCGGGCGACGATCTTCCTGCCGCGTTAGGCCCGTCCCGCCCTCCGTCATTCCCTTGCAGGCGGCAATCCGGCGCTGCCGGCGTGGCGGCTCTTGCGAAGACCCGCGCGTCTTGATCCCCGTCTGCGCGGCGATGACGATGGGTGTGTGGCGCGAGGCGGCCGGCAACACTTTCTCACAGCGACGCGGCGTCGCAGCAAAATGCGGGCGGTATTGATCTTCCGTTGGGGCGGCGCATCGGCGCGGCCCCAGTCGAGGAGGAGAGAAACCCATGAACAACGAAGTGATCGGCCGCGTCCTCGCCTTCGAAAAGAAGGTGTTCCAGGATCAGCATGCGCTCTATTCGACGCTCGCCCGCCACGGGCAGAGCCCCAAGGCGCTGATCATCTCCTGTTCCGATTCGCGGATCGTGCCGGAGCACATCATGCAGGCGCAGCCGGGCGACCTGTTCGTCTGCCGCAACGCCGGCAATATCGTGCCACCCTTCGCCCAGCCGGCCGGCGGCACCACCGCGACGGTCGAATATGCGATCTCGGTGCTCGGCGTGCGCGACATCATCGTCTGCGGCCATTCCGACTGCGGCGCCATGAAGGGCCTGTCGGGCGATCCCGCCGACCTCGCCTCCGTGCCCAATGTCGCGCAATGGCTGCGCCACGGTGCGGCCGCGCGCCAGGTCGTCGACCGCAGCTATCCGGAACTGACCAATGGCGAGCGAATCCGCGCGCTCAGCCTAGAGAATGTCGTCGCCCAGATCGCCAATCTGCGCACCCATCCGTCGGTCGCCGCCGGCATCGCGCGGGGCGAGATCTCGCTGCACGGCTGGGTCGTCGACATCCACGAGGGCAATGTGCTGGGTCTGGACGGCAACACCGGCAAGTTCGTCGTGATCCGCGAGGGCGAGGCCTTCCCGGTCGCGCTGCCTGCCGCCGAGCGTCGCGCCAGCGACGTCGAATTCGCCCAGGCCGCCGAGTGATGCCCAGGCTCGGACTTCCGTCCACGGCGGTGCTGACGCGCGATTTCACCGCGTCGATCGTCGTCTTCCTGGTGGCGATGCCGCTGTGCATGGGCATCGCCGTCGCCTACGGCGTGCCCCCGGAAAAGGGGCTGATCACCGGCATCATCGGCGGCATCGTCGTCGGCGCGCTGGCGGGATCGCCGCTGCAGGTCAGCGGCCCCGCGGCCGGCCTGGCGGTGGTGGTGTTCGAGCTGGTCCGCGACCACGGCATCTCCGCGCTCGGCCCGATCCTGATCCTCGCCGGGCTGATCCAGGTGATCGCCGGCGTCGCCCGCCTCGGCGGCTGGTTCCGGGCGATCAGCCCGGCGGTGGTGCACGGCATGCTCGCCGGCATCGGCGTGCTGATCGTCGTCGGCCAGTTCCACGTGCTGTTCGATGCCAAGCCGCTGCCAAGCGGCGTGCAGAATCTGACCGCGATGCCCGGCCGCCTGTTCGGCCTGTCGCCGGCCAACATCCAGGCGACCGAACTCGCCTTCGGCATCGGCCTGCTCACCATCGCCTGCATGATCGGCTGGGAAAAGCTGCGCCCGGCGTCGCTCAAGCTGGTGCCCGGCGCGCTGGTCGGCGTGCTCGCCGGCACCTTCACCGCCATGGCGTTCGGGCTCGACGTCGCGCGCGTCAACGTTCCCGAATCGATCACCGCGGCGGTGACGCTGCCCGGCAACGATCTGGTCGCGCGGTTTATGGATCCCTCGATTCTCGCCGCTGCGCTCGCCATCGCCTTCATCGCCAGCGCGGAGACGCTGCTGTCGGCGGCGGCGGTCGACCGGATGCACGACGGCGTGCGCACCAACTACAACAAGGAACTGCGCGCGCAGGGCATCGGCAACATGCTGTGCGGCCTGGCCGGCGCGCTGCCGATGACCGGCGTCATCGTCCGCTCGTCCGCCAACGTCCAGGCGGGTGCGAAGACGCGGGCCTCGACGATGATGCACGGAATCTGGATCCTCGGCTTCGTCGCGTTGCTGCCGTTCGTGCTGCGCGAGATCCCGATGGCGGCATTGGGCGCGATCCTGGTCGTCACCGGCTTCCGCTTGGTCAGCATCAGCCATGCCCGCCATCTGTTCACGCATTACGGCCCGCTGCCCGCGCTGATCTGGGCGGCGACATTGGTCACGGTGGTCGGCGCGGACCTGCTCACCGGCGTGCTGGTCGGCATCGGCCTGTCGCTGCTCGAACTGGTGCCCAACCTGCTGCGGCTCAAGCTCAAGGTATCGGAAGGCGAAGCGGCTGGCACGCACGCGATCGGCCTGGCCGGCGCGGCGACCTTCGTCTCGCTGCCCAAGCTGTCCGACACGCTCGACCGTGCGCCCAAGGGGCCGGTGCGGCTCGACGTCAGCGATCTCAACACCGTCGACCATACCTGCGCCGAATTGATCAAGGACTGGTTCCAGCGCCGCCGCGCCGCCGGTGACGCGGTGGAACTGTTCGGCGCCCGCGGCAAGGTGGCGGCGCTGGCGCATTGATCCCCAAATCCCCGCATCCGTCATCCCCGTGGACCGGGGGTGACGGAACCCACGACAATCGGATCGACGTGACGACGAGCAACATTTCGTCACGTTCAAGCAACCCGCGGGCAGCGTTGCTGCCTTAGCGAGGACCGTGCCCGGGCACGACCGACGCGCCGTCTCATCCTCCTCCGAGACGAGTGTGCCGGCGGGTCCGGGCGCAGGAGGGACCTCACCGTCGTTCGTGTGAAAGGGGTCCCATGAAAGCTCTTCCCGTTTGCGTGGCCGTTGCCGCCACGCTCGCTGCCGTTCCCGCCGCCGCGCAGGAGACGGCACCGCCCAAGCCGGTCACCGTCACCGGCAGCGTCGCTCTGGTGTCCGACTATCGGTTTCGCGGCGTCTCCCAGTCCGACGAAGAGATGGCGATCCAGGGCGGCCTGACCATCGCGCATGAGAGCGGCCTCTACGTCGGCACCTGGGCATCGAACCTCGCCGGTTGGGGCACGTTCGGCGGCGCCAATATGGAGCTCGACCTGATCGGAGGGTACAAGATGCCGGTCGGTGGGGGCGGCACGCTCGACGTCGGCCTGACCTGGTACATGTATCCCGGCGGCGCGTCGAAGACCGACTTCGCCGAACCTTATGTGAAGCTGTCCGGCACGATCGGTCCCGCCAGTCTGCTCGCCGGCGTCGCCTATGCACCCAAGCAGCAGGCGCTGGGCAATTGGTATGCCACCGGCGCGGCGGCGCAGTCGGGCGTCTATACGAAGCCCGGCGACAAGCAGGACAATCTCTACCTCTGGGGCGATTTCGCCGCGGCGGTGCCGACGACGCCGCTCACCGCCAAGGCGCATATCGGCTATTCGGACGGCAATCCCGGCCTCGGCCCCAACGGCACCTCGGTGGCGCCGACGGGGACCTATTGGGACTGGATGCTCGGCGCCGATCTGGCGGTGAAGGGCACGCCGCTGACGCTGGGCGTCGCCTATGTCGATACCGACATCAGCCAGCGCGAATCGGCCTATCTGCTGCCCAACTTCTCCTCGACCAAGGACGGCGGCCCGATCGCCGGGGCGCAGGTGGTTTTCTCGGTCAGCGCGGCGTTCTAAATCCTCCCCGCTCGCGGGG
>JAEWJQ010000345.1 GCA_023386515.1 Pseudomonadota bacterium
AGGGCGTGCTGTTCGGCCACCATTTCGCCGCCATCGCTGGCGCCGGGCCGCTGGTCGGGCCCGTGCTCGCCGCACAGATGGGCTATCTGCCCGGCATGCTGTGGATCCTCGCGGGCGTCGTGCTTGCCGGCGCGGTGCAGGATTTCATGGTGCTGTTCATCTCGATGCGCCGCGATGGCCGTTCGCTCGGCGAGCTGATCCGCATGGAGATGGGCGCGGTGCCCGGCACCGTGGCGCTGGTCGGCGCCTTTGCGATCATGGTCATCATCCTCGCCGTGCTCGCGCTGATCGTCGTGCGTGCGCTGGCCAACAGTCCTTGGGGCCTGTTCACCGTCGCCGCGACCATTCCGCTCGCGCTGCTGATGGGCATCTACACGCGCTGGATACGGCCGGGGCGGATCGGCGAAGTGTCGCTGCTCGGGCTCGTCGGGCTGATCCTCGCCATCGTCTACGGCCGCGACGTCGCCGCCTCCGCCAGCCACGCGCCGCGCTTCTCCTACACCCCGGTACAGCTCTGCTGGATCCTGATCGGCTATGGCGCGATCGCCTCGCTGCTGCCCGTCTGGCTGCTGCTCGCGCCGCGCGATTATCTGTCGACCTTCCTCAAGATCGGCGCGATCGCGGCGCTGGCGATCGGCATCGTCGTGGTGATGCCCGACATGCGCATGCCGGCGCTGACCCGCTTCGTCGACGGCAGCGGCCCGGTCTGGTCGGGCTCGCTCTTCCCCTTCCTGTTCATCACCATCGCCTGCGGTGCGGTCTCCGGCTTCCATGCGCTGATCGCCAGCGGCACCACGCCCAAGCTGATCGCCAGCGAAGGCGATGCCCGCTTCATCGGCTATGGCGCGATGCTGATGGAAAGCTTCGTCGCGATCATGGCGCTGATTGGCGCGTCGACCATCGATCCGGGCGTCTATTTCGCGATGAACAGCCCCGCCGCGGTGGTCGGCACGGACGCCGCCAGCGCCGCCGCCGCGGTGACGGCGATGGGCTTCCCGATCAATGCCGCCACCCTCGCGCAGACCGCGCGCGACGTCGGCGAGACGACGATCATCAGCCGCGCCGGCGGCGCACCCACGCTGGCGGTCGGCATGGCGCACATCTTCAGCCGGCTGATCGGCGGACGGGAGATGATGGCCTTCTGGTACCATTTCGCCATATTGTTCGAGGCGCTGTTCATCCTGATCGCGGTCGACGCCGGCACCCGCGCCGGGCGGTTCATGCTGCAGGATCTGATCGGCCTCGCCGTCCCGTCCTTCCGCAACGCGACCTCGTTCGTGCCCGGCCTCGTCGGCACCGGCCTGTGCGTCGCCGCCTGGGGCTTCTTCCTCTACCAGGGCGTCACCGACCCGCTCGGCGGGGTGAACACCTTGTGGCCGCTGTTCGGCATCTCCAACCAGATGCTCGCCGCGGTCGCGCTGCTGCTCGCCACCGTCGTGCTGTTCCGGATGAAGCGGGAACGCTATGCCTGGGTGACTTTGCTGCCGACTGCCTGGCTGATCGCCTGCACGGTCAGCGCTGGGCTGCTCAAGCTGCTGTCGCCCGATCCGCGCGTCGGCTTCCTCGCCCATGCCCGCCGCTTCGCCGAAGCGATCGCGCACGGCGAGACGCTCGCGCCCGCCAAGTCGCTCGCCGAGATGCGACGCATCGTGTTCAACGACCGCGTCGATGCTGCGCTGTGCACCCTGTTTCTTGCCGTGGTGGCGACGATCATCATCTATGCGATCCGCACCTGCCTCGCGGCGCGGCGCATGCCGGCGCCGAGCGTCCACGAAATTCCGGCGGCGGCATGAGCATCTGGTCCCTCGTCACCGACACCGCCCGTGCGATGGTCGGTCAGCCGTCCTATCGCGCCTATGTCGAGCATATGGCCGCGCATCATCCGGACGCGCCGGTAATGACCGAAGCGCAGTTCTTCCGCGACCGGCAGCAGGCGCGCTACGGCGGCCGCGGCGGCGGGCGGTGCTGCTAGGCGATCAGCCGATCGCGAGCAGCGCCGCGCAACACAGCACGACCGCGGTACCGCTCATCCAGCACAGAGACTTGAAGCTGCACGCGCACACATGGGGATCCATCCATTCCATGGCACCTCTCCATTCCGTTCTGCGACGGTATGGAGCGGAGCGTATCATGACCGGACCGGCACAAAAAGACAGCGATGCCGACTGATTGGCCCCTACGTGCCGGCCTTCAGCCGTTCGCCGCCTGCGCCTCCGGTTCGTGCGCGCGCACCTGGGCGAGCGCCACCGCCTCCATCTTCGCGAGTTCGCTCAACGTCGTGTCGAGCGCCTGGCGCTGCTGTTCCAGCTCCTCGATCCGCTCGCGGCAGCGCCCGGCGAGCGCGCGCATCTGTTCGAGATGCTGCGGGTCCGCGTCGTACAGGTCGAGGAACTCCTCGATGTCCTTGAGCGAGAAGCCGAGCCGCTTGCCGCGCAGGATCAGCTGCATCCGCGCGATCTCGCGCCGGCGGTAGACGCGTGTCGTGCCGATCCGGCACGGCTCGATCAACCCGCGATCCTCATAGAAGCGCAACGTGCGGGGCGTGATGCCCAGCCGGTCGGCGACCTCCTGTATCCCCTGAAGCTCGGAACCCTCCTCCATCATCCCTCCGTTACGGCTTATCGCGCCGCTTTTTGCAATTCCTCTTCGACCAGCTCCTTCTTGGACAGCTTGCCGATCAACGTCTTGGGCAAAGTCTCGCGTATCTCGACCTCGCGGGGAAGCTCGATCTTGCTCACCTTGTCGCGCAGGAAGTCGCGCAGCTCCGTGGCCGTCACCGCCCCCGCCTCGGACAAGGTGACGAACGCCTTGGGGCTCTGACCGCGATGGGCGTCGGGCACGCCGATCACCACCGCCTCGGCGACGGCGGGATGTTCGTACAGCGCCTCCTCGATGACGCGCGGATAGACGTTGTAGCCGCCGCACAGGATCATGTCCTTGATCCGGTCGACGATGAACAGATAGCCGTCCGCGTCGAGATAGCCGACATCGCCGGTGCGCAGCGCGCCATCGGCGAAGGCGCCCTCGGTCTCCGCCGACTTGTGCCAATAGCCGCTCATCACCTGCGGCCCGCGGGCACAGATCTCGCCCTTCTCGCCCTGCGGCATGATCCGCGTCGGGTTCTCGCGATCGCGGATCTCGATCGTCGTGCCTGGGAAGGGCAGTCCCGCCGACCCTTCCTTGTTGACCCCGGCGAAGGGGTTGCAGGTGATGATCGGCGACGCCTCCGACAATCCATAGCCTTCGACCAGCTTGGCGCGGGTGCGCTGTTCGAACAGGTGGCGGACCTCGATCGGCAACGGCGCGCCGCCCGAAATGCAGACCTTGATCGTCGACAGATCCGGCACCTTGTCGTCGTCGAGATTGGCGAGCGCATTGTAGATCGTCGGCACGGCGGGGAAATAGGTCGGCCGCGTCCGCTTCAACGTGGCGAGCAGCTGCCGCATCTCGAAGCGTGGCAACAGGATCATCTCGGCCCCGACCAGCGTCGAGAAGGTCAGCACATTGGTCAGCGCGAAGACGTGGAACAGCGGCAGCACGCCGAGCACCCGATCCTGATCCGCCGTCTCGCCGCCGACATGGACCAGCATCGCATCGGTATTGGCGACGATATTGGCGTGGCTCAGCATCGCCGCCTTGGGCAGGCCGGTCGTGCCGCCGGTATATTGCAGCACCGCGACCTCGTGCGGATCGACCGCGACCGGGGCGAGCGTGCCGCCCTTGGCCATCAGGTCGGCGAAATAGAGGTGCGACGCACTGCGGGGCGCCCGGCCGATCTCCTTGCGCTTGAACAACCGGTACAGGACCTTCTTTACCGGCGGCAGTGCATCGGCGATCGGACAGGTGACGACGTGGCGGATGCCCGTCTCCCCCGCCACCTTCAGGACCCGTGCCTGAATCTCGGCGAGGTCGCAGGTGACGATCACCTCCGCCCCCGAGTCGTGGATCAGATGCGTCAGTTCGCGCTCGACGTAGAGCGGGTTGACGTTGACGACGATCCCGCCCGCCTTCAGCGTCGCGAAGAACAGGATCGGATAATAGGGCGTGTTGGGCAGGCACAAGGCGACGCGCGTACCCTTGACCACGCCGAGCGCTTGCAGCCCGGCCGCGGCCCGGTCCACCTGCGCCGCCAGCGCACCCCAGGTCGTCGTCGCGCCGAGGAAATCGATCGCCACCCGCGCCGGAAAGCGCTCCGCCGACTGGTCGAGCAGCGCGCCCAGTACGCGCGGTCGCTCGATCAGCGGCGCGCCCTTCATCACGGCCAGCGGGCGGTCCGCTAGGTCGGCGACGGCATCGCTCGGCATCCCGGTCATGTCTGTCCTCTCGCTTATCAGGCCGGTCGACGCAGCTTGTCGATCCGCCCCACTTGACGTAATGGGAAGCTATCGCACCTATACGGTACTTCGCAAGGCCGACGCAGCACGATTGCTGTATTTCGAGAGGATCCCATGACCAACGTCGTCATCGCCGGTTACGCCCGCTCGCCCTTCCACCTCGCCGGCAAGGGCGCGCTCGCCCGCGTCCGCCCGGACGATCTCGCCGCGCAGACGATCCGCGGCCTGATCGAGAAGACCGGCGTCGATCCGTCCGAGATCGAGGACATCATCCTCGGCTGCGCCTTCCCGGAGGGCGAACAGGGCCTCAACGTCGCGCGGATGATCGGGTTGCTCGCCGACCTGCCGCTGTCGGTCGGCGGCATGACGGTGAACCGCTTCTGCGGATCGTCGATGAGCGCGATCCACATCGCGGTCGGCCAGATCCAGATCGGCGCGGGCGAGGCGTTCATCTGCGCCGGCCTCGAATCGATGAGCCGCGTGCCGATGGGCGGCTACAACCCCCTGCCCAACCCCACGCTCGCGAAGAAGAATGCCGGCGCCTATATGGGCATGGGCGACACGGCGGAGAACGTCGCGCAAAAGTATCAGATCACCCGCGCCGAGCAGGACGCCTTTGCGGTGAAGAGCCAGCACAAGGCCGCCGCCGCGCGCGCCGACGGTCGTCTCGCCGACGAGATCGTGCCGATCCAGACCAAGGCCGGAGTGGTCAGCGAGGACGGCACGATCCGCCCGGACACCAATGTCGAGGCGCTCGCCGGCCTGAAGCCCGCGTTCAGCCAGGACGGCTCGGTGACCGCCGGCACCTCGTCGCCGCTGACCGACGGCGCCTCGGCGGTGCTCGTCACCTCGGAAGAGTTCGCGAACACGCACGGCCTCAAGATCCTCGCCCGCATCAAGTCGGTCGGCGTGTCGGGCATCGAGCCGGAGACGATGGGTCTCGGCCCGATCAGCGCCTCGCAGAAGGCGCTGCAGCGCGCCGGGCTGTCGGTGGCCGATCTCGACGTGGTCGAGATCAACGAGGCCTTCGCCAGCCAGGCGATCGCCTGCATCCGCGATCTCGGCCTCAAGGACGAGACGATCAACAAGGACGGCGGTGCGATCGCGATCGGCCATCCGCTCGGCGCGACCGGCGCGCGCATCGTCGGCAAGGCGGCGGCGCTGCTGGAGCGCGAGGGCGGCAAATATGCGCTCGCCACCCAGTGCATCGGCGGCGGTCAGGGCATCGCCACGGTTCTGGAGCGCGCATAACATGGCCGGGCCCATTCAGAAGGTATGCGTGATCGGCGCCGGCGTGATGGGCGCCGGCATCGCCGCGCAGGTCGCCAACGCCGGCATCCCGGTGCTGCTGCTCGACATCGTGCCCAGGGAGGGTAGCGATCGCGACGCGGTCGCCAAGGGCGCGGTCGCGAAGATGCTCAAGACCGACCCCGCCCCCTTCATGTCGAAGGCGGCGGCGAAGCTGGTCGAGACGGGCAATATCGACGACCATCTGGCCCGCGTCGCCGAATGCGACTGGATCGTCGAGGCGATCGTCGAGCGGCTCGACATCAAGCAGGCGCTCTATGCCAAGCTGGAACAGCTCAAGCGTCCCGGCACCGCGGTCAGCTCGAACACCTCGACCATTCCGCTCGGCCATCTGGTCGAAGGGCGGTCGGACCAGTTCAAGGCCGACTTCCTGATCACCCACTTCTTCAACCCGCCGCGTTACATGCGGCTGGTCGAGATCGTCCGCGGCCCGCACACCGACCCCGCAATTGCGGGAAAGGTCGAGGATTTCGTCGACCGGTTCATGGGCAAGCGCATCGTCCGCGCCAAGGACACGCCGGGCTTCATCGCCAACCGCATCGGCACCTATTGGCTCGCGGTCGCGGTCAACGCCGCGCTCGACCAGGGGCTGACGGTGGAGGAGGCGGCCCAGATCGGCGGACGGCCGATGGGCGTGCCCAAGACCGGCATCTTCGGGCTGGTCGATCTGGTCGGCATCGACCTGATGCCGCTCCTGTCCAAAAGCCTGACCGCGACCTTGCCCCAGGGCGATCCCTATTTCGATACGGTGCGGCCGATGCCGCTGGTCGACAAGATGATCGCGGAAGGGTTCACCGGTCGGAAGGGCAAGGGCGGCTTCTATCGCTTCGACAAGGCGACGCGGACCAAGTTCGCGCTCGACCTCGCCACCGGCGACTATCGTCCGGAAGCGAAGCCCGAGAAGCTGCCGTCGGCGGCGGAGAAGGATCTCGCCGCGCTGATCGCGCTGCCCGGTAAAGCCGGCACCTATGCCTGGGAAATCCTCGGCAAGGTGCTGAGCTATGCGGCGTCGCTGGTCGGCGAGGCGGCGGACGACGTCGTCGCGATCGATGACGCGATGAAGCTCGGCTACAATTGGAAGTTCGGGCCGTTCGAGCTGATCGACCGGCTTGGGCCGGGCGCGCTCGCCGATCGCCTGCGTGCCGAGGGCCGCGCCGTGCCGCCGATCCTGGAGACGGCTGGCACGCGTCCCTTCTACCGGGTCGAGAACGGCACGCGCCAGTTCCTGGGCGCCGACGGCGCCTATCACGACGTCGTGCGCGGCGACGGCGTACTGCTGCTCGAGGACATCAAGCTGCGCAACGAGCCGTTGCTCAGGAACGGTTCGGCGGCGCTGTGGGACGTCGGCGATGGCGTCGCGGCGCTCGAGTTCACGACCAAGATGAACGCGCTCGACGAACAGATCATGCAGCTGATCCAGAAGGCGATCCCGCTGGTGAAGGCGCAGTTCAAGGCGCTGGTCATCTACAACGAAGGGTCGAACTTCTCGGCGGGCGCGAACCTCGGCCTCGCCATGTTCGCGGTCAACATCGCCGCCTGGGGCGAGGTGGAAAAGCTGATCGCCGCCGGCCAGGCCGCGCTCAAGGCGCTGAAATACGCGCCCTTCCCTGTCGTCGCCGCGCCCGCGGGCATGGCGCTGGGCGGCGGTTGCGAGGTCGTGCTCCACGCCGACGCGGTGCAGGCGCATGCCGAAAGCTATATCGGCCTGGTCGAATGCGGCGTCGGCCTGCTGCCCGGCTGGGGCGGCAACGGCGAACTGCTCGACCGAATGGCGAAGGCGCCGATGATGCCGAAGGGGCCGATGCCCGCCGTCGCCAAGGCGTTCGAGACGATCTCGACGGCGCAGGTGTCGAAATCCGCCGCGCTGGCCAAGGAGATGATGTTCCTGCGCCCGACCGACGGCATCACGATGAACCGCGACCGACTGTTGGCGGATGCCAAGGCGAAGGCGCTGAGCCTCGTCGACGGCTATGTCGCGCCGGAGAAGCCGACCTTCCGCCTGCCCGGCGAAAGCGGCCGCGTCGGCATCGCGGGCGTCGTCGACGGCTTCCGCAAGAAGGGCATGGCCACGCTCTACGACGCCGTGGTGTCGGACCGGTTGGCGACCGTGCTGACCGGCGGCGATGCCGATCTGATCGACACGGTGACCGAGGACCAGCTGCTCAAGCTGGAGCGGCAGGCGTTCATGGCCAGCGTCAAGGACGGCCGCACCCAGGCGCGGGTCGAGCATATGCTCGAGACCGGCAAGCCGCTGCGCAACTGATCGCATGCCCTTCCGTCCCGCCGGCGGAAGGGCATCAGAGGATAGAGGACGACGATGCAAGTCTACACCGCCCCGTTGCGCGACATGCGCTTCGTGCTGCACGAGCTGTTCGCCGACGACCAGTTCGCCAATCTGCCCGCGCATGCGGACTTCACCCCCGACCTGCTCGACGCGGTGCTGGAGGAAGGCGCGCGCATGGCGCAGGAGGTCTTGCTGCCGCTCAACGCCAGCGGCGATCTCGAGGGGTGCCGACTGGAAAACGGGGTCGTCCGTACGCCCGCCGGCTTCAAGGCGGCCTATGATCAGTTCCGCGAGGGCGGCTGGGCGGCGCTCGCCTCCGCGCCCGAATGGGGCGGCCAGGGCCTGC
>JAEWJQ010000019.1 GCA_023386515.1 Pseudomonadota bacterium
GGGATGGCCCTGGCGGGCCCAGGCGTCGGCGACCGCATCGAGCGATCCTTGCAGACTGGCCGCGGCAAGGACCAGCGGCGGCCGGCGCTGCGCCGCCGCCGGCATGACGGTCGCCGTCGCCATCGCGACAAGCAAAACACGCCGCGTCAGGGCCTTCAGCATCGCCATGGTCCTCGTGTGTTGCCCGTCGAGCATCCGACGGCGCGGCGGCCGCACCGGTCCGTCACTGGCCGATCACATAATGGTCGCCGACCCACCGCGCCTGCATCGCCGCGTTCGGACCGAAGCGCAACGTACCCTTGTCGCCCTGCGCCAATTGGAAACCGTTCGGGTCGGAGACCGCCGTGACCAGCGCACGATGCCGCGGGTCGGCGCCGCGCACGACCTCCAGCCGATACCCCTGCCCACCGGCATTGGCGACCACGGCGGCGCGATCGGGCAGCCGGTCGCCGTCGAACTCACCCTCGATCGCTATCACCGGCTCGTTGGTGCCGTCCTCATAGACGTCGAGCCGTCCCGCATCGCTGACCTTCTCCGCCCATTCCACGATGGCGCGGCGGTACCGGACCATCGCGTCACCGCCGTAGAGCGACAGCGACAGCCGGCGGGCGCAGCCGGGCTTCTGCACCTCCACCCCGCAGGCGCCGTGGACGACGCCGACCGCGGCGATCTTGCCCGCTGCATCGACCACCACGGCGCCCTTTTCGCCACAGGCATCCTGGCGACAGGCGGTGAACAGCCAAGCGCCGCCGATCGGCTGCGGCTTGCTCGCCTCGCCGCCCAGCACCGACAGCGCCTGGTCGGCGACCGGCGGCAGACCGTCGCTGAGCAGATTGGCGCGTTGGTTGCCGACCACCGCACGGATGCCATCGGTCGCCCCCGGCGCAGCGAGCAGTTCGGCCGTGGAGAGGCATGCGTCCGGCTGGGTCAACGAACAGGTCGCCGGTGTGGCGGCGAGCAGGGCAAGGGCGATCAGCGGCATGGCGTGGCTCCGGTCAATGCGCCGCGGCAGGCGCGGGAGCGTTCTTCACGTTACGGTCGAGGAAGTCGAGGATCGTCCGCCACAGATGCTCGCTGATCCCCGGTCCGCCGACGCGATGCGTCTGCCCGGGGTAGAACATCATCTCGAACGGCGTGTCGCTGCCCTGCATCTTTGCGGCGAATAGCGTCGAATTGTCGAGGAAGACATTGTCGTCGGCCATGCCGTGGATCAGCAGCAGCGGCTCGCGGATCTTCGGCGCATCCGCCACCGCCGCCGATTCGGCATAGCTCCGCGCATCCCTGGCGGGATCGCCGAGATAGCGTTCGGTATAATGCGTGTCGTACAGCTGCCTGTCGGTGACCGGCGCGCGGGCCACCGCCGCGGCATAGACGCCCGGCGTCTTCTCCAGCATCTTCAGCGACAGATAGCCGCCGTACGACCAGCCATAGGTGGCGATCCGGGCCGGATCGACGAACGGCAGCGTCTTCAGATAGTCCGCCCCCGCCTTCTGGTCGGCGACCTCGACGGTGCCCATGGCGTGGTAGATCTGGTTTTCGAAGGCCCGGCCGCGATTGGGCGAGCCGCGATTGTCGATCTGGAAGAAGATATAGCCCTGGTCGACCAGGAACTGCGGCAGCGCCCCCTGCCAGCCGCGCGTCACCGTCTGGCTGCCGGGGCCGCCATAATGCTGGAAGAAGACCGGATAGCGTTTGCCCGGCTCGAGCGGCGGGGTGATCATCTCCCAGTGCAGCTCGGAACCGTCGTCGGCCCGGATCGTGCCGAACTGCGTCGGCCGGTGGCTGGCGAGGAAGGGATGATAAGGATGGCCGGGCTGGATCGCATTTTCGTTGATCCAGGCGAGGCGCTTACCCGACGTATCGGCCAGATAGACCTGCGTCGGCTGCGACGGGTTGGACCGCCGGACGATGAAGCGGCTGGCCGCCGCGTCCATCGTCGCGACGTGGGTCCAGCCGGGCTCGGTCAGCCGGGTGACGATCTTCGGCCTGGCGAGATCGACGGCATAGAGATGCTGCTCCAGCACGCCGTCCTTGTTGGCCATGAAGTAGAGGCGACCGGCGCGCTCGTCGACGCCGACCAGCCCGGTGACGACCCAGGGCCCCTCGGTCAGCTGCGTCCAGCGGCCGTCCGGCTGCCAGCGGTAGAGATGGCCATAGCCGTCGCGCTCGGAGCGCCAGATCAGGCTGCCGTCGCCGAGCGGGCGATAGCTGTCGCTCAGGTGCAGCCAGCTCTGGGCCGGCGCCCGTTCGGTGAACAACACATGCGACCGGCCCGTCGCCGGGTCGACGGCGAGCATGTCGAGCGTCTTCTGATCGCGGCTCTGGCGCTGGACCAGCAGCGTCTTGCCGTCGGGCGTCCAATCGACCCGCGCGAGATAGATGTCGGGATCGGTGCCGAGGTCGACCGTGACCTGGCCCGCGCCATCCGGCCGCATCACCTGCAGCGCGACCAGCACGTTGGGCGTACCAGCCGCCGGATAGCGCTGTTCGTAGGTCTTGGTGCCGGTGGCGCCGATCGACGCGCGCGTTGCCACTCGGACCGGCGCTTCGTCGAACCGCTCGACGGCGACGTGGCGTTCGTCGGGGCTCCACCAATAGCCGGTGCGGCGGTCCATCTCCTCCTGCGCGACGAATTCCGCCTCGCCGAAATGGACGGTGCCGCCGCCCGCCGTGGTCAGCGCGCGCGCCGTTCCGCCGTCGAGCGGCTGGACGTACAGGTTCTGGTCGCGCACGAAGCTGACGAAAGCGCCCTTGGGGGAGACCATGGGGTTGAGTTGGCCGCCCGGCTGATCGGTCAGCCGACGAACGCTGCCGTCGAGCGAAGCCAAATAGAGATCGCCGTCGATCGGCACCAGGATCGACCGGCCGTCCGGCGCGAAATCATAGGCGACGATCCCCTTCGCCCCGCCGATGCGCGCGCGCTCACGCTGCATCTTCTCGGCCTCGCTCAGCGC
>JAEWJQ010000029.1 GCA_023386515.1 Pseudomonadota bacterium
ATGGGCATGTTCGGGATCAAGCAGTTCGAGGCGGTGATCAACCCGCCGCAGGGCATGATCCTGGCGATCGGCGCGGGCGAGAAGCGGCCGTACATCGTCGACGGCCAGCTCGGCATCGCCACCGTGATGTCGGCGACCGGCAGCTTCGATCACCGCGCGATCGACGGTGCCGACGGCGCCGAGCTGATGAAGGCGTTTAAGGAGCTGGTCGAGCGTCCGCTCGGCATGCTCGCCTGAACGCAAGCGACGCCGCGCCGATGCGCACCCTGGTCGAACTGTTCCACCTCGTCGCCGGGCTCACCGCCGCCGCGTTGCTGACCGCCGCGGCGGCCTGGGCCTATCCATTGGGGCGCGAGGTGATCTGGTGGTGCGGCGGGGTGGCGATGGCGGCCACTGCGATGATGGGCATCGGTCCGTTGCGCCGCGCGCGTGCCGCCGATCGGAGACGCTGACATGACCGACCTTCCCCCGACCCTTCTGCCGCAGGACGCGCCGACGATCCGCGTTACCGCCATGCCGGCGGATGCCAATGCCTATGGCGATATCTTCGGCGGCTGGCTGATGAGTCTGATGGATTCGGCCGCCGGCCTGGTTGCGGCGCGCCGGGCGAAGGGGCGCGCGGTGACGATCGCGATGGACGGCATGCAATTCCATGCGCCCGTCCACGTCGGCGACGAAGTCTCGGTCTATGCCCGGTTGATCACGGTCGGCCGCACCTCGATGGCGATCGCGGTCGAAAGCTGGGCGCGCGACCGGCACGGCGAGGAGGTGCGCAAAGTGACCGAGGCGCGCTTCACCTTCGTGGCGATCGACGAGGATCGCAAGCCGCGGCCGGTACCGGCCGCCTGAACTTTCCCTATTCCCCAGGTAAGGACCTTTCCGCGTGGCTGACACCTACGACCTCATCATCCTCGGTTCCGGCCCCGGCGGCTATGTCGCGGCGATCCGCGCCAGCCAGCTCGGCATGAAGGTCGCGATCGTCGAGCGCGAACGACTGGGCGGCATCTGCCTCAACTGGGGCTGTATCCCGACCAAGGCGCTGCTGCGCACGTCGGAGATCTACCATTACATGACCCATGCCGATGCCTATGGGCTGAAGGCGGACAATGTCGGCTTCGACCTCGGCAAGATCGTCGACCGCAGCCGCAAGGTCGCGGGCCAGCTGAATGCCGGCGTCAAGGGCCTGATGAAGAAGAACAAGGTCACCGTCGTCGAGGGTGTCGGCACGGTCACCGGAAAGGGCAAGCTGTCGGTCAAGCAGGGCGACCAGACCGTCGAGTTGCAGGGCAAGCACATCCTGATCGCGACCGGCGCGCGCGCCCGCGACCTGCCCTTCGCCAAGGCGGACGGCGAGCGCATCTGGACCTATCGCCATGCGATGGTGCCGCAGGTCATGCCGACCAAGCTGCTGGTCATCGGCTCGGGCGCGATCGGCGTGGAGTTCGCCAGCTTCTACAACGACATGGGCGCAGACGTCACCATCGTCGAGATGCTGCCGCGTATCCTGCCGGTCGAGGATGCCGAGGTCAGCGAGTTCATGACCAAGGCGCTGACCAAGCAGGGCATCAAGATCGTCACCGGCGCCGCGCTGGAGAAGATCGAGACCGGCAAGGACAAGGTGACGGCGTCGATCAAGGGCGGGGACGGCAAAGTCGCGGCCGAGGACTACAGCCACGTCATCGTCGCCATCGGCATCGTCCCCAATACCGAGAATATCGGGCTGGAGGCCCTGGGCGTCGAGACCGAGCGTGGCCACATCAAGGTCGACGGGTTCGGCCGCACCAACGTCGAGGGGATCTATGCGATCGGCGACGTCACCGGCGCGCCCTGGCTGGCGCACAAGGCCAGCCACGAGGGCATCGTCTGCGTCGAGAAGATCGCCGGCGAGAACCCGCATCCCTTCGAAACGTGGAACATCCCGGGCTGCACCTACAGCCGCCCGCAGGTCGCCAGCGTCGGCCTGACCGAGGCCAAGGCCAAGGAGGCCGGGCACGAGGTGAAGGTCGGCAAATTCCCCTTCATCGGCAACGGCAAGGCGATCGCGCTCGGCGAGGCAGAGGGCTTCATCAAGACGGTGTTCGACGCCAAGACCGGCGAGCTGCTCGGCGCGCACATGGTCGGCGCGGAAGTCACCGAGCTGATTCAGGGCTATGTCGTCGCCCGCCAGCTCGAGACCACGGAGCATGAGCTGATGGAGACGGTGTTCGCGCATCCGACGCTGTCGGAGATGATGCACGAGAGCGTGCTGAGCGCCTACGGCCGCGCGCTGCACTTCTAGCATGGTGGTCGCACCGCCGACCCTCACCCTCACGGCGCCGTGCAGAGGGCGCCGCCACCCTAGCGATGGCGAGGGGGAAGGGTGAGGGCAGCGGCTGCTAGAATAGAGTGATGAACCACCGCACCGCCCGCCTCGCCATCGGCATGGCGCTGCTGTTCCTGGCCAGCGCCGCGCTGTTCTGGCCGGGCTATGTCCAGTACGACAGCCTCGCTCAATACGAGCAGGCGCTGGCAGGCCGCTACGAGGACTGGCACCCGCCGGTCATGGCGCATCTGTGGGCGCTGTTCGGCGCGCGCGGCCAGGCGCCGATGATGCTGCTCCAGCTCGCCGGCTATTGGCTTGGCTTCGGCGTCCTGATCGTGATGCTCGCCGCCATCGGCCGTCGCGTCGCGGCGCTCGCGCTGCTCGTTGTTGCGCTGTGGCCGCCGTTCCTCGGCTGGCAGCCGGTGGTGCTCAAGGACACGCAGATGCTCGCGGCGCTGCTCGCCGCGACCGGTCTGGTCGCGATGTGGCAGCTGTGCGAGCGGCGGGTACCCGTCGGCGTCTGGATCGTCGTCGCGCTGCTGCTCGGCTATGCCATGCTGGTCCGCGCGAACGCCGTCTTCGCCGTGGTGCCCTTCGCCGTCATGCTGGTGTGGCGTCGCCCCCAGCCGACGCCGCCGATCCGCATCGTGCTCGCCGCCCTGCTGGCGCTGGTCGCCATTCTGGCGGTGATCGGCATCGCCGGCCCGATCAACCATCGCCTGCTTGCCGCCACGCCCAGCGGGGTCGAGCGCACCCAGCCGACCTACGACCTCGCCGGCATCGCCGTGCGCAGCGGCGACTCCGCCACCGGCCTGTCAGCGCGGGCGATCGATGCGCTGCGCCGCAAGGTCTGCGTCCGCCCCTATTTCTGGGATCCGCTCGGCGAGCCACGCCGCTGCCAATCGGAGGTCGCGACCCTCGTGACGCTCTCGCCCGGCCAGCTGTATGTGCGCTGGGCGACCGCCGCGGTGACCCATCCGATCGCCTATGTCGGCCACCGCCTCGCGCATCTCAATTCGACCTTGCGCTGGCTGGTCCCGTTCCGCTGGCCCGGCGCGGCACCGCCGCAGGCGAACGAGCCCAATAGCCTCGGTCTCGCATCGCCGGCAGCGCGCGCGACGCGGTGGCAGACGGTCGCCGCCACGCTGGTCGAAACGCCCTTCGGCTGGCCGGTCGTCTGGTTCGTCATGGCATTGATCCGGCTGCCCGCGGCCTGGCGGCGGACGGACGGGGCAGGGCGCCTCGCCGCGGCGATGCTCGTCTCGGCGCTTGCGCTGGAGGGCAGCTTCGCGGTGCTCAGCATCGCCTCCGACCTGCGCTACCATCTCTGGCCGATGATCGCGACGGCGATCGCCTGGGTCCTCGTCGGCCGTGTCCGCGTCGCCCGACCGGCGCTGGTGCTGCTGGCGCTAATCCTGTTCGCCGGCCTGATCGCCCGCGTCGTGCTGCCCGCGCCGCCGCAGACCTATGTCGGGATGCTGGGCTGACCACGGCAACCGTCCAGCCGGCGAGCGCGTTGCTGCTGGTGAGATGGACCGGAGCAGATCATGGCCAAGCAGGACGACCACGACACGATCTACAAGGAATTCGCCGATGCGGTGAACATGGCCCCGGCCACGCTGGAGAAGTTCCTCGACACCGACGACAGCAAGCGCGTCGGCTGGAAGGGCGAGGACGGCAAGGGATCGGGCGAGAGCGTCGGCCATAAGTCCGGTAAGCGGATCGTCGAGATCAAGCACAAGAAGAAGGCCGACCTCACCGACGACGACTATGCGCACATGAAGAAGGTGACGTCCTACGTCCACCGCCACCTGGCGCAAGGCGGGCCGAAGGACGACGTCGAGCACAGCGACTGGCGCTATTCCCTGATGAACTGGGGGCATGATCCGCTGAAGGATTGAGTCCGGCCGATCGGGGCAACGTCGTCTGTGCCAGGTCACAGCGATCATACCCTAGCTTCGCAAGCACGAGGTCCCTAAGTCGCAAGCTATGCTGAATCCTGATCAGGCGCGTGATCGCGCCGCCGACATCGTCGCCCGTGCCCGTGCCGCAGGCGCCGATGCGGCCGATGCCGTCTTCGCCGCCGATTCCTCGCTCGACGTCTCGGTACGCCTCGGCGCCCTGGAGGACGTCGGCCGGTCCGAAAGCGAGGAGCTGGGCTTGCGCGTCTTCGTCGGCCAGCGCTCGGCGAGCGTCTCCACCTCCGATCTGTCGGGCGACGCGGTCGCCGCCTTGGTCGAGCGCGCGGTGGCGATGGCTCGGGAGGCGCCGGAGGACCGCTGGGCGGGACTTGCCCCGGCGGACCGGTTGATGCACGGCGCGCCGCCGCTACTCGACCTCGACGATCGTGCCGAGGCGGAACCGGCCGAGCTCAAGGCGCTGGCGCTCGAGGCCGAAGAGGCGGCCCGTGCGGTCGCCGGTGTTTCGAACAGCGAAGGTGCCGGCGCCAGCGCCTCGCGCTCGGTCTGGGCGCTCGCCACCAGCCACGGTTTCGCCGGAGCCTATGCCGCCACCGCCTATGGTCTGTCGGCCAGCGTCCTGGCCGGCGACGTCGCCAGCGGTATGGAGCGCGATTATTGGCATCACGCCGCCCGTCACCGCAGCCATCTCGAATCGGCGGCCGAGATCGGTCGGCGCGCGGGTGAGCGGGCGGTCGCGCGCCTCAACCCCGGGCGGATCGCCAGCGGGCCGATGCCGGTGGTCTTCGATCCTCGCGTCGGCGCCTCGCTGCTCGGCCACCTGACCGGCGCCATCGCGGGTCAGGCGATCGCCCGGCGGACCAGCTTCCTGCTCGACGCGCTCGGCACGCAGGTGTTCGCGGCGGGTGTGTCGGTGCATGACGATCCGCATCGCCCGCACGGCCTGCGCTCGCGCCCGTTCGACGGCGAGGGCCTGCCGGTGTCGCCGGTCGCGCTGGTCGAGGACGGCATGCTCGAAACCTGGCTGCTGGACAGCGGCTCCGCCCGGCAATTGGGTCTCGAGCCGACCGGCCATGCCGCGCGCGGCGTCGGCGGCGGGCCGGGCGTGTCGCCGCGCAACCTCTACATGGCAGCGGGTGCGGTGCCGGTCCAAACGCTGATCGGCGACATCGCCCGCGGTGTCTATGTCACGGAACTGATCGGTCAGGGCGTCAATCCGGTCACCGGCGACTATAGCCGCGGCGCCGCCGGCTTCCTGATCGAAAACGGCGAGATCGCCGGTCCGGTCGCCGAATTCACCGTCGCCGGCAATCTGAAGGACATGTTCCTGCAGCTGACGCCGGCGAACGATCTGGAATTCCGCTACGGCACCAACGTGCCGACGCTGCGCGTCGACGGAATGACGGTCGCCGGTGGCTGACCCGCGCGCCGCCCTCTGCCGCGCCGTCGCCCAGGCGGCGGCCGATGCCGGGCAGATGGCGCTGGCGCGCTGGCGGACCGATTTCCGCCGTTGGGAAAAGACGCCGGGCAGCCCGGTCTGCGAAGTCGACATCGACGTCGACCGGATGCTGCGCGCGCGCCTCGCCGCCCTGCTACCGGAGGCGGGCTGGCTGTCGGAGGAAAGCGCCGACAGCCCCAAGCGCCTGGGCCACAATTGTGTCTGGGTGGTCGACCCGATCGACGGGACGCGCGACTATATCCGCGGACGCGAGGGCTGGGCGGTGTCGGGCGCCTTGGGCGAAGACGGGCGTGTGACGATCGCGGGGCTCGACGCGCCCGCGCGACGCGAGCGCTGGAC
>JAEWJQ010000039.1 GCA_023386515.1 Pseudomonadota bacterium
CCAGAAGCCCTTCAGTCGGGTCGAGCTGTCCGACGCGATCCGCTCCCTGCTCTAGGGGGCGGCCGCCGATCGCGTGGTTCGCGGGCGACCAGATCTGCGAGCTCGATGCTGACGGCGCATTGTGATGCGGACTGGCCCCGGCCGTCGGCACTGGACCCGGAAAGGCCGCCGGCTGCACCCTTCCCGCGCAGCCGGCGAAGTTCAGGAGAGCGTCGCCCGACCGGCTGAAGCGAGCGGGGAAGCCGGGCGCCCAGGGGAGAGCGCCCGTCGACAGGGCTGCACCGCGCCCAGATCTCGATCAAGTGAATAGGGCGTCATGTCCCCGCGGGAGCGTTTCCGGGAGGCACGATGACGTCGAAACACTGCCGGCCGGAAAAGCCGCGGAAGCATGGCACGCCGCTGGCGCCTCAGGTCAATCCCCGACGAACGCGACGCCGCGGATCGGAACATTCGCCTTCATGGGCGCAAGACGGCCATCGGCACCGACCGGCAGCACGGCGACTCCGCCGGACCTTTCGTTGGCGACGAGCATCTCTCCCCTTCCCTCCATCAGCTTGAAGAATCGGGGCCAGTGGCCGCCGGATGGAACATGCTGCAGCATCCGCAGCATGCCCCGCGCACCGATCTCGAACACGGCGATACTGTCATGGCCGCGGTTGGATACGTAGAGGCGCGTGCCCGCCGCATTCATGGCGATATGGGCGGCGAAGGACGTGCCGTGGAAGCCGGCCGGCAAGCTCGACACCGCGCCGACCCGAACGAACGTTCCGTCAGAACCGGCGCGCAGCACGGTCACGGTGTTGGCGAGTTCGGCGACGAGATAGGCGATCGGCAACCCGGGGTGGCGCAGCAGATGCCGCGGTCCCGAACCCGGTGCCGCCCGATAGGCGATTCGGGTATCCGCGATCCGGCCGGTAGCCTGGTCGATGTGGTGAGCGAATATCGCATCGGCGCCGAGATCGACGGCGTGGAGAATGGCGTTCCCCGCGGTAAAGCCGACCCAATGGGCATGCGGTGCGGCCTGGCGCTTGCGATTGGGACCATGCCCGCGGTGCTGGACGCGCTGGGCCCCGGCGCGGGGGAGCCCGGTGGCCTCGTTAAGCGTCCAGAGCACGACGCTGCCGGAGGAGTAATTCGCGGCCGCGAGCAGCTTTCCGTCGGACGACAGAGCGAGATGGCAAGGATCCGCGCCCAAAGTCGGAGCGGCGGCGATCAGACAGAATGCGGTATCATAGATGCCGAGCCCACCCGTCTGCTGCTCGTCGACCAGATAGCGCAGCCCCGTCCGCGGCGACATCACCCCGAAGGAGGCGTTGCGCACCGTCGGATGCACCTTCCCCGCGCTCCAGCGGCTTTCGTGGGGAGCCAACGCCACCAGGCCGGGACCGCCCTCCCTGGCATATGTCCCTGCGATCAAGGCCGTGGGAGACGCGGCGAAACCGCGGGCCGGCAGCGATCCTGCGGCGAGCATCCCGCCGATGATGGCACGGCGGGTCGGATGGAGGAAGGTTGGATCCGGCATGCGCCGCTTGAAGCCCGGCTATGCCCGTAGGTCAACGCCGGTGCCGAACCGCCGCACCGGCTTTCCCTGATCCGCTAGGACCGCCGCCTTGCCTCAAGCGTTTGATGCCCAGACGAGGAGAGCGCGATGTCGGACGACAAGAGCAAGCAGGGTCAGCAGGATCGCAGCCGCGTGGCAGGCGACGAGCGCTATGAAGTGGAATATTTCGCCTCGCGGCACGGCCTCACCCAGGCAGAAGCGCGTGACCTCATCGACCGGATCGGCAACGATCGCGCGAAGCTGGACGCCGCCGCCGAGAAGCTGAACGCGGATCGCGACGCAGGCTGAGGCCGAAACGGGCCGCAATATTGCGGACAGCCCGATCCGAGGCAGTCGGGGAAGTTGCACTGAGGTAATGGTGCCGCTTACAGGACTCGAACCTGTGACCCCCGCATTACGAATGCGATGCTCTACCAGCTGAGCTAAAGCGGCATGGCGGCCGGACGACCGCACTGGTGAGGCGGGCGCTTAGCAGGGAGGGCAACGGCTGACAAGCATGCAGATCGCGGCTTTCCACCCGCCGCGGCCTTTACGTCGCGTTTACCACGGAGCGTGCACACCGCCCGACGATCAGGGCGATAGGCCCGATGTTCGAAGGGTTTGGGCATGGATACGGCGGGCGAATACGAGCACGAGGGGCCATATGCGGGCTCCGGCGCGCCGGGCGGGGCGAGCGCGGATCCGCTGGCCGACCTCGTCGTGCCGCCCGATGCCGAGATCGACGAGGGCGGCGTGGCCGATCCGATGATCGACATCGGCGGCGACGAGCGCCGCATGCACGTGCGTGCCTACAACCATTGGGTGTCGTTGCTGAAGGGCCGCCCCTATCCGGCGATCGACGATCTCGATCCGGGCAACATCGCCGATTTCGGTCCGCACAGCGTGCTGCTCGATTTCTCCGGCGGGCTCGACGATCCGAGCATCGCCTATCTGGGCCGGTCGCTGCGCGAGGAATGCGGGCTGGAGACCAGCATCACCCGCATCGCCGACGTGCCGGGTCGCTCGCTCCTGTCGCGGCTGACGGACCATTATCTGCAGATCATCGCCAATCGCGCGCCGATCGGCTTCGAGGCGGAATTCGTCGGCACGCGGGGCCGCACGACGTTGTACCGCGGCATCCTGATGCCCTTCTCGTCCGACGGCGACGCGATCGACTTCATCTATGGCGTGATAAACTGGAAGGAGATGGTCGACCAGGCGACGCAGGCGACGCGGGATGCGGAGCTCGACGCCGCGATCCGCGCCGCGCCGCGCCCGCCGGCGGAGGCGCCGGTCTGGGC
>JAEWJQ010000100.1 GCA_023386515.1 Pseudomonadota bacterium
CGTCTGCGCGGCGCGCGCTTCGTCGGTCAGGCCGATGCTGGCGCTGGTCGCGTAAGCGGTCATCAAATCCGGCCCGCCGAGTGCGACCTTGGTGATGTTCGCGGCGGGCAGCGCGACCTCAAGCGACAGCGTGCCGTCCGGTGCGTAGCGGCGCGCGCAGAAACCGCCCCACAGCCCGACCCACACGTTGCCCGCCGAATCGACCGATACACCGTCGGGATTGCCATGTGCCGGATCGATCCGCACGAAGTCGCGCGGCGTGCCGGTGCTGCCGTCCGCGGCGATCGGCACGGCGTGGATGATGCCGCCGATCGTATCAACGTGATAGAGCGTCCCGCCGTCCGGGGCGACGCCGGGACCGTTGGTGATGCACACCGCGGGAATGTCGGTGGTCGTCACGACCCCGCCGTCGAAGCGATGGACCCGCCCGCTGAGGTTGCTCTCACCGTCGTCCATCGTGCCGAACCAGACCGTCCCGTCCGGCCCGACCGTCGCGTCGTTGAGGCGGTTGCCTGGAAAATCCGGTTCCGGATCGTGGAGATGGTCGAACCGGCCGTCCTCGGGATGGAAGCGCGCGACGCCGGTCTGCAGGCCGGCGAGCAGCGTCCCGTCCGCGGCGGGCAGCACCCAGCCGATCTGCGCCGGCGCGTCCCAGCGCTCCGCCGGCTGCCCCTCCGTCAGGCGATAGACATGCTGCCGCTTGATATCGACGAACCACAGGCATCCCCGCGACGCATCCCAGACCGGCCCCTCGCCCAGCGCGGCCTGGCCATCCCAAACGGTGCGGATGTCGGTCATCGGATCGTCCTCTCTGTCGGTCGGTTGCGTTGTTGTGGTTCGGCGCGCGCCTACCTATAGGGCCCCTATACCGCAAAATAAGTCAGACAGAAGTGGAGACCGTCGTGAGTGAAGCCGATCCGCAGCAGAGCTTCCGGGGCATCGAGGCCGCGACCGGTACGCCGCTCGACCCCGCCTATCCGGTCAGCACGCTCGCCGATGTCGACGCCGCCTGCGCCGCCGCGGCGGCCGCGTTCGACGCCTATCGCGCCACCGATGCCGAAGCACGCGCCGGCTTTCTGGAGGCGATCGGCGAAGAGATCATGAACCTGGCCGATGCGCTGATCGAGCGCGCGTCGAAGGAAAGCGGCCTGCCGATCGCGCGGCTGACCGGCGAGCGCGGCCGGACCGTCGGCCAGCTCAAGCTGTTCGCCGACGTCGTCCGTGCCGGCCGCTGGCGCGGCGTGCGCATCGACCATGCGCAGCCCGACCGGCAGCCGCTGCCCAAGCCCGATCTGCGGCTGCGTATGATCCCGGTCGGCCCGGTCGCGGTGTTCGGCGCATCCAACTTCCCGCTCGCCTTCTCCACCGCGGGTGGCGACACGGCGAGTGCGCTTGCCGCCGGCTGCCCGGTGGTGGTGAAGGGCCATCCGGCGCATCCCGGCACGGACGCGATGATCGCCGATGCGATCGGCGCCGCCGCCAAGCGGACCGGCATGCCCGATGGCGTGTTCGGACATGTCCGCGGGCCGGCGAACGAGCTGGGCGCGGCGCTGGTCGCCGATCCCCGCATCGCCGCGGTCGGCTTCACCGGCTCCCGCGCCGGCGGCCTCGCGCTGGTCCGCATCGCGCAGAGCCGGGACGTGCCGATCCCCGTCTATGCCGAGATGTCGAGCATCAATCCGGTTATCCTGATGCCGGAGGCGCTCGCCAGCCGCGGCGCGGCGCTCGGCACCGCCTTCGTCGGCTCGCTGACGATGGGCGCGGGCCAGTTCTGCACCAACCCCGGCCTGCTGCTCGCGATCGAGGGTCCCGGTCTCGATGCCTTCGTCGAGGCGGCGAAGCAGGCGATCGCGGCGCATGAGCCGCAGCCGATGCTGACCGGTGGGATCCGCCAGGCGTTCGCGCACGGCACCGCCGCGCTCGCCGCCAATCCCAAGGTCGAGGAGGTCGCCGCCGGCCGCACCGGCGACGGCGTCGCGCGCGAAACCGCCCGCTTCTTCTCGACCTCGTCCGACGCCTTCCTCGCCGATGCGGCGATGGGGCATGAGGTGTTCGGCGCCTCGTCGCTGCTTGTGCGCTGCACCGACCTCGACGCGCTCGCCCGCGTGCTCGAGGCGGCGGAGGGCCAGCTGACTGCGACGCTGCACCTCGACGCCGGCGATCGTGCCGATGCCGCCAGGCTGGTGCCGATCCTCGAGCGCAAGGCGGGGCGCATCCTCGCCAATGGCTGGCCGACCGGTGTCGAGGTCGCCCATGCGATGGTCCATGGCGGCCCCTTCCCGGCGACGTCCGACGGCCGCACCACCTCGGTCGGCTCGCTGGCGATCGACCGTTACCTGCGCCCGGTCTGCTACCAGGACCTGCCCGCCGAATTGCTTCCCGCCGAGCTGCAGGACGGCGCGCAGGGGCCGAAGCTGGTCGACGGCCAGGCGGCGTAGCACGCCTTCGCCCTCCTGCCGACGCGGGAGGGCAACCCCTTGACCCGCCGCGCAACAACGATATTGTCCAACAAATAGAGGAGAGGAACGCCAGTGCGACGCGGACCGCGAGACGGACGTCGATGAGCGACGGCTGCATCGCCATCGATTGGGGGACGACCAACCGCCGCGCCTATCGGCTCGACGCCGATGGCGACGTGCTGGAGACGATCCGCGACGATCGCGGCGTGCTGGCAATGGCGGCGGACGAATATCCGCGCGACATTGCCGCCTATCGCACGCGCTGGGGATCCTTACCGGTGATCGCGGTAGGCATGGTCGGCTCGACCCGCGGCTGGCGTGAGGCCGCCTATGTCCCCGCCCCGGCCGGACTTGCCGATCTCGCCGCGGCCTGCCTGCGCCTCGACGATGAGGTTACCATCGTGCCCGGGGTGGCGGTGACCGGAGCGCGCCATGACGTGATGCGCGGCGAAGAGGTCCAGGCCCTGGGCGCCGTCGCCGCCGGACTCGTGCCGCCCGACGCGCTGCTCGCCCAGCCGGGCACGCACAACAAATGGATCGCGCTGGCCGATGGGCGCATCACCGACGTTACCACCGCCATGACTGGCGAATTGTTCGCGTTGCTCAAGGGGCATGGCATCCTTGCCGGCATGCTCGACGGACCGGTCGCCGATGGCGAGGCCTTCCGTGACGGGCTGCGCCGTGGCGGGGGCGCACGCGACCTGCCCGCCGCGCTGTTCGAGATCCGCGCCTCCGTCCTGCTCGGCGCACGCCCGCCGGAAGATGCCGCGGCCTTCGCCAGTGGCCTGCTGATCGGCGCCGATGTCGGCGCGCGGGATGACGTCGCCGGCCGCACCGTCCACCTACTCGCCAATGGTGCGCTGGCCGATCTCTACGCGGTGGCGATCGAACATTGCGGTGGCAAGACGCTGCCGATCGACAGCCACGCCGCCTTCGCCGCGGGCGTCCATGCCCTTCAGGAGCTGATTCGATGACCGACCTCGCGCAGCGTTATGCCGCCGCCTTCGCCGCCTGTCCCCTCGTCGCGATCCTGCGCGGCCTGACCCCGGAAGAGGCACCGGCGGTCGGCGACGCACTGGTCGAGGCCGGCATCACCCTGATCGAGGTGCCACTCAACTCGCCGCGGCCGCTCGACAGCATCCGCCTGCTCGTCGACCGGCTCGGCGATCGCGCGTTGATTGGTGCCGGCACGGTGCTAACCGAGGCAGCGGTCGCCGACGTCGCCGCGGCGGGCGGCCAGCTGATCGTATCCCCGAACACCGATACCGCCGTGATCCGCGCCAGCGTCGCCGCCGGCCTGATCTCGCTGCCCGGCTATTTCACCCCGCGCGAGGCGTTCGCCGCGCTCGCCGCCGGTGCCACCGCGCTCAAGCTGTTCCCGGCGGAGGGCGCGAGCCCGGCGACGCTCAAGGCGCAGCGCGCCGTGCTGCCGCGCGACATCGCGGTGCTCGCGGTCGGCGGCGTCTCACCCGAGAATATCCCGACCTGGCGCGCCGCCGGCGCTGACGGGTTCGGCCTGGGTTCCAACCTCTATCGCGCGGGCAAGTCCGCTGCCGACGTGGCGGCGGATGCGGCGCGTTTCGTTTCGGCCATCAAGGATCCGGCATGACCACGACCCGACTTCTTCAGCATCGCGGCCCCGACGGTCGCCGCCGCGTGATCCTGAGCGAGGACGGCGACAGCCGCTTCCTCGCCGATGTCGCAACGACGCTGGCGCTCGCCCGTGCGGCCATTGCCGAGGGGGCCAGTCTCGCCGAAGCGGCGCGCGCACGGCGGACGGACGAGACGGTCGACGTCGCGGCGGAGCTGAGCGCCGGCCGTATCCTGCCGGCGATCGACCATGACGATCCCGCCCGGCTGACCCTGGCCGGCACCGGCCTCACCCATCTCGGCTCGGCGGAAGGCCGCGACGCGATGCACAAGGCCGCGGTGAGCGCGGACAAGCCGACCGACTCGATGCGCATGTTCCTGGAGGGTGTCGAGGGCGGCAAGCCCGCGGCCGGCGCGGTCGGCCAGCAGCCCGAATGGTTCTACAAGGGCGACGGCCAGTCGCTCGTCGGCCCGGAACAGCCACTGACCTCCCCCGCCTTCGCACAGGACGGCGGCGAGGAGCCCGAGCTCGCCGGCATCTATCTGATCGGCGACGACGGCACGCCCTATCGGCTGGGCGTCGCGCTCGCCAACGAGTTCAGCGATCATGTTACCGAGCGGCACAATTACCTGTGGCTGGCCCATTCGAAGCTGCGCCAGGCGGCACTCGGGCCCGAATTGCTGATCGGCGACGTGCCGGGCGACATCCGCGGCACCAGCCGGATCGTCCGCGACGGCCGGACCCTGTGGGAGAAGCCGTTCCTGACCGGCGAGGACAATATGTCGCACAGCCTCGCCAATTTGGAGGGGCATCACTTCAAATATCCCAATTTCCGCCGCCCCGGCGACGTCCACGTCCATTTCTTCGGCACCGCCACCCTGTCCTTCTCGGATCAGGTGACGACCCAGGCCGGCGACGTCTTCGAGATCGAAGCCGCGCCCTTCACCTTGCCGCTGCGCAACCCGCTGGCGATCGCCGAGCCGACCCCGGTCGCGGTGCGCGCGCTGTGAGCAGGCCGATCCGCCTCGCGCTCGTCGGCATGGGCAAGATCGCGCGGGACCAGCATCTCCCCGCGATCGCCGGCAATCCGGCCTTCGAACTGGTCGCGACGGTCAGCCGCCACGGCGGGCCGGAGGGCGACCTGCCGTTCTTCCACGACATTCAGGCACTCGCCGCCAGCGACGTGACGGTCGACGCGGTCGCATTGTGCACGCCGCCGCAGGTCCGTCGCGCCATCGCCGAGGCGGCGATCGCCGAGGGCTGGCACGTCTTCCTCGAAAAGCCGCCCGGCGCGACCTTGGCCGAGGTGGAGGCGCTGCGCACCGCCGCGGACGCCAAGGGGATCAGCCTGTTCGCCAGCTGGCATTCGCGTTACGCCCCCGGCGTCGAACCGGCGCGCGCCTGGCTCGCCGACCGGACGATCCGCGCGGTGACGATCACCTGGCGCGAGGATGTGCGGGTCTGGCATCCGGGCCAAGCGTGGATCTGGGAACCGGGCGGCTTCGGCGTCTTCGATCCGGGCATCAACGCCCTGTCGATCGCGACCCGCATCCTGCCGCGGCCGTTCTTCGTCGAAGCGGCGGAGCTGGACGTGCCGTCCAACTGCGCCGCGCCGATC
>JAEWJQ010000125.1 GCA_023386515.1 Pseudomonadota bacterium
GCGCTGGCGCGTCTGGAGTCCCGCCTTCGCGGGGATGACGAACTGCCCTCAATCCAGCCGCATCGCCTCTGCGGCCAGCGCCTCGGCCTCGACCAGCAGGGCGTCGTCGGCGCTGTTGGTGGCGACCCGCTCGCGACCGATCAGGGTCAGTACCGGCACCGCCAGCGGCGTCACCCGGTCGCGGTCGACGTGCAGCATCGTGTCGGCGGCGCGGTCGAGCAGATCGGCGAGCCGGCCGACGTCGGTCATCCGCGCTCGCGCATCGTCCCACGCCGCCTGCAGCAGCAGATGCGTCGGTTCGTATTTGCGCAGCACGTCGTAGATCAGATCGGTGGAGAAAGTGACCTGGCGCCCGGTCTTGCGCTTGCCGGGATGCTGGCGCTCGACCAGTCCGCCGATCACCGCCACCTCGCGGAAGGCGCGCTTGAGCAGGTGGCTGCGTTCGACCCAGTCGACGAATTCGTGTTCGAGAATGTCGGGGCTGAACAGCGCGGCGGGATCGCTGACCGGTTCCAACCCGTAGGTCGCGATCGCATAATCGTTGGCGACGAACCCCAATGGTTTGAGGCCCTGCGCCTCCATCCGCCGCGTCACCAGCATGCCGAGCGACTGGTGCGCGTTCCAGCCTTCGAAACTATAGGCGACCATGTAATGCCGCCCTTCGCGCGGGAAGGTCTCGACCAGCAGCTGGCCGGGGCGGGGCAATGCGGAGCGGCGCCCCTGCATCTCTAGCCATTCGCGGACATCGTCGGGGAAACGAACCCATTCGTCAGGCTCGGCCAGGAAGCGACGAACCCTATCCGCGAGATTGGTCGACAGCGGCATGCGCGCGCCGCCGTAGGTGGGGATTCGCGCCGGCCTGGACGAGGCGCGGACGATCAGATCCTCGGTGTCGATCCGTTCCACCTCGCAGCTCAGTCCGGCGAAGAAGAAGGTGTCGCCGGGGGTCAGGGTGGCAGCGAAGCCCTCCTCGACCTTGCCGAGGCTGCGACCGTTCTTGAACCGCACCGTCAGCATCGTCGCCTCGACGATGATCCCGGCATTGAGGCGATGCTGCTGCACGAAACGCGGATGGCTGACCCGCCACAGGCCGTCTGCCTCTTCGGTCAGCCGCTTGAACCGGTCATAGGCTTTCAGCGAATAGCCGCCGTCGCGGATGAAGCCGAGCACGCGGTCGAATGTCTCATCCGGCAGCGCCGAATAGGGGGTCGCGCTGCGGATCTCGTCGAGCAGGTCGTCGCGGCGGAAGGGGGCGGCGCAGGCGCAGGCCATGACGTGCTGGGCGAGCACGTCGAGCGCCCCGGGGCGGAACGGATCGGCGTCGAGCGCGCCCTCCTCAACCGCATCGAGCGCGGCGCGCGCCTCGAGATATTCGAAGCGGTTGCCGGGGACGAGGATCGCTTCCGAGGATTCGTCCAGCCGGTGGTTGGCGCGGCCGATCCGCTGCAGCAGGCGGCTGGAGCCCTTGGGCGCGCCCATCTGGATGACGCAATCGACGTCGCCCCAATCGACGCCGAGGTCGAGGCTGGCGGTGGCGACCAGCGCGCGCAGTCGTCCCGACGCCATGGCGCCTTCGACCTTGCGTCGCGCCTCCAGCGCGAGGCTGCCGTGGTGGACGCCGATCGGCAGGCTCATGCTGTTCGCCTTCCACAGATCCTGGAAGATCAGCTCGGCGAGGCTGCGCGTGTTGCAGAAGACGATGGTGGTGCGGTGCGTCTCGATCTCCGCCATCACCTGCTCGGCGGCATAGCGGCCCGAATGGCCGCTCCACGGCACGCGGCCTTCGGGCAGCAGGATGGCGATGTCGGGATCGGCGCCGGGCTCGCCATGGACCAGCGAGACCTGGTCGATGTCGCCATCGGGCGCCAGCCAGGCGCGATAGGCGTCGGGATCGGCGACCGTCGCCGACAAGGCGACGCGGCGGCAGGCGGGGGCAAGCCGCTGCAACCTCGCCATGCACAGCGACAGCAGGTCGCCGCGCTTGCCGGTGGCGAAGGCGTGGACCTCGTCCACGACGATCGTCTTCAATCCGGCGAACATGGTGACGCTGTCCGGATAGCTGAGCAGCAGCGCCAGCGATTCGGGCGTGGTTAGCAGGATGTGCGGCGGCTTGATCCGCTGGCGCGCCTTGCGGTCGGACGGCGTGTCGCCGGTGCGGGTCTCGACGCGGATGTCGAGGCCCATGTCGTCGATCGGGGTGACGAGGTTGCGCTGGATGTCGACCGCCAGCGCCTTGAGCGGCGAGACGTACAGCGTGTGCAGCCCCTCGCCGGGGCTTTCGATCAATTCGGCGAGCGTCGGCAGGAAGCCGGCGAGCGTCTTGCCCGCGCCGGTGGTGGCGACGAGCAGCGCATGCCGCCCGGCGCGCCCTTCGCGCAGCATGTCGAGCTGATGCCGCCGCGGCTGCCAGCCGCGCGAGGCGAACCAGCCGGCGAGCGGGGCGGGAAGGGCGGGATCGAGCATCGCCTCGCTATGTAGGAAGCCGGACCGCCGCCGTCATGCCATGCCCGGCTGGCACGATCGCGTCAGGAGCGGCGCCGCTCGGCCTCTTCCTGCGCATAGAGATCGGCCGTCGCATCTTCCGTCCGCCGTTTGGCTTCCGGGCTGCTGCGGTTCCTCAGCTTGGCGAAGGCGATGGCGAGGCCCAGGATGATGAAGCCGCCGATGACGACGAAGGCCCAGAGCCCGTCCGAGAATGTGTCCGCCACGCGTGCTCTCCCACGATCTGTCGTGCCTCAACGAGGCGATGCGGCGAATCGATCCGCTCGCGCGTAGAAGCGGGCATGGCACGGCTCGGAGACTGGCTCGAACCTCATCCGCACGGAATCTACGTCAGGCCGGCGGACGCGTGGATCGATCCGTCGGAAGCGAGTCCGCGCGCGCTGGTGACGCACGGCCACGCCGATCATGCGCGCGGCGGCCACGGCACCGTCTGGGCGACGCCGGAGACGCTCGACATCATGGCGACCCGCTACGGTCCGCAATCCGGCGTGCCGGTCGCTTATGGCGAGACGATCCGGCTGGGTGAGGTCGATGTGGGTTTCGTGCCCGCCGGCCATGTGCTGGGATCGGCGCAGATCGTGCTCGACCATCGCGGCGAGCGCGTGGTCGTGTCGGGCGACTATAAGCGCCGGCCCGACCCGACCTGCACGCCTTTCGAGCCCGTGGCCTGCGATGTCTTCGTCACGGAGGCGACCTTCGCCCTGCCGGTGTTCCGCCATCCCGACACCGGCGACGAGATCGACAAGCTGATCGCGCGGCTCCATGCCAATCCCGATCGCTGTATCCTGGTCGGGGCCTATGCGCTGGGCAAGGCGCAACGGGTGATCGCCGAACTGCGCGAGCGTGGACATGAGGCGCCGATCTATATTCACGGTGCGCTGCAGCGCTTGTGCGACCTCTATGCCGACCATGGCGTGCGGCTCGGTGAACTGATCCCGGTCGCCGAGACCAAGAAGGCGGACATGGCGGGCCATGTCGTGATGTGCCCGCCGGGCGCGCTCAACGACCGCTGGTCGCGTCGGCTGCCCGACCCGATCACCGCCATGGCGAGCGGCTGGAAGCGGGTGCGCCAGCGCGCGCGGCAGAAGAAC
>JAEWJQ010000175.1 GCA_023386515.1 Pseudomonadota bacterium
CTATCGCCGCCGCCGGCTCCGGCTCGCTGACTCTCGGGATGGAGGCGCAGCAAACCCTTGGTCGAAACGGGCTCGCCGCCGCCACGCTACGCGTGCCGGCTGGTGGCGTCCTGCCGTTCGGCGGCGACACCCTGGTATCGCGCTACTTCGCCGAGACCACGCTCCATCAACGCGGCACCAACCTGAAGTTGAACGCGGGCGGCGGCTTACAGGGTCTGATCGGTCGTTGGTCCTGGAACGTGACCGGCGGCTACGACCATTCCCAATCGAGCGCCTACAACGAGCTCGGCGTCCCGACGGATGCCTTGCAGTCCAGCGTCAACGCGGGGGGCGATCCGCTGCAACCGCTCAATGCGGCGGAGACGGCAGCACGGCTGGCCACGCGCCGCCGTGGCAGCGCCGACAACATGACCGCAAAAGCGACAGCGAACGGGCCCTTGATCCGGCTGCCGGCGGGCGATGCTCTGGTCACCGTGACGGGCGACTATACGCGCGGAAGGGGTACGATCGGCCTTGCCAACGGCTCGGACCGGGCGCTGGCCCGGACGACGAGCGGTGCGAGCATCAACGCGACCGTCCCCGTCACGGCGCCGGATCAGGGCGTGCTGTCGTTTATCGGAAGGCTGACGCTGAACGGGACGATCGGCATCTCCGACGTGTCCGGTTACGGCAGCCTCGTACGATCGACCTACGGTCTCACCTGGGCGCTCGACAAGCGCATCCAATTGAACACCTCGATCGACGTATCGCAGACGCCGCCGGATCTCATGGCGCTGACCCTGCCGATCCTCGCGACGCCCAACACACCCTTCTTCGACTTCGTCACCGGCACCACGGCGACGGTGACGACGATCAGCGGGGGCAATCCGCTGCTCTTGCCCGAGCGTCGTCATGCCGCCCGGTTTGGCGTATCGCTGACGGCGGTTCCCAATGGCCCGCTCCGCTTGTCGATCGATTACGTCGACCGGCGTACCGTCAACCAGATGACCTCGGTCGGAAGCGCGACGTCCGCCTTCCAATCTGCCTTTCCCGAACTGTTCCAGCGCAACGACGTCGGCCAGCTGACCCGGGTCGACTTGCGTTCGATCAACGTCGCCGAGGAACGCGAGCGCAGCCTGCAATTCACCGGCAGCATCTTCACGCAGCTCGGGAAGAAACCGGCCGCCGCCGCTTCACCGGCCGGTAGCGCTGCGACGGTCACGCCGCCCCCGAAACCGCCAAAGCCGCGACCCTATCTCTACGTATCGACCAATGCGACGCTGCGCCTCGAAGACAGCGCGTTGCTGCGCGCCGGCCTGCCGACGCTGGACCTGCTCGACGGCGCGACGCTGAACGGCACAGGCGGCCGGCCGCGCTGGGAGTTGACGGGGGATGTCGGCGGCTCGTTCGGACCGGCCAGTCTCGGTGCCTATATGCAATTGCAGGGGCCGACGCGGGCACGCAATTCGATCGCTGCGTCGGACCTGCATTTCTTCGGACGGACTTGGATCGTCGCCTACGGCTCGCTCCACGCGGCTCAGGTGGTGCATCGGCCGTGGGCCAAGAACATGACGTTGAACGTGACGGTGGAGAATGTGCTGAACGATCGGATCGATGTTCGCGATCGCACCGGCGCGACGCCGAACCGGTTCCAAGCCGCCTATCTCGATCCGCTCGGTCGATCCATCCGGCTCGGAGCCCGCAAATTGTTCTAGGAAGCGGAGCTAGCGCGCCGCACCGGCTCGGCCCAAGCGCCAGGCCAGGGAGCGGCCGTTCATCGCCGCCATATCCGAGTCCCCGTCGATCGCTGCCTGCCCCAGCGCCACGGCCCTGGCCAAGGCTGCCGCGTCGATGTGGCGATAGGCCGGGCGGCCGGCGACGGCATCATACCAACGGCCGCCCAGCGCATTGTCGAGCAGGATGCGCTGGAAGCAATGGTCCGCGCGCACCGGCCAGCGGCGCTCGGCGGCGAGCGCAGGCAGCGTCACCCGCGTCAGCGTCAGCCAGGCAGCCTCCAGGGCAGCGCGGTCCGGATCGGAAGCCGGAACCGCGCCACGGGGCATCAGATGTGGATCGGCTTGCCGGTCACCGCCATGGCGGCTTCCTTGATCGCTTCCGAATGGGTCGGATGGGCGTGGCAGGTGTAAGCGATATCTTCGCTTGTCGCGCCGAACTCCATCGCCTGCGCCGCCTGCGCGATCATCGTGCCAGCGACGCTGGCGATCGCCCAGACGCCGACGACGCGGTCGGTCTTGGCATCGGCGATGATCTTCACGAAGCCGTCGGGCTCGTGATTGGTCTTGGCGCGGCTGTTCGCCATCATCGGGAACTTGCCGATCTTCACCTCGCCGCGCGCCTTCGCCGCTTCCTCGGTCAGGCCGACCCCGGCGAATTCCGGCATCGTGTAGACGACCGAGGGGATGACGTCGTGGTTCACGATGCCGTGCTGGCCGGCGATGTTCTCGGCGACCGCAATCCCCTCGTCTTCCGCCTTGTGCGCGAGCATCAGGCCCGGCGCGACGTCGCCGATCGCCCAGACGCCGGGTACGTTGGTGCGGAAATCGTGGTCGATCTCCACCTGACCACGACCGTTCAGCGCGACGCCAGCCGCTTCGAGGTTGAGGCCGTCGGTATTGGGCTTGCGGCCGATCGCGACCAGCACGGCATCCGCCTCGATCGACTGCGCCTCGCCCCCGGCCGCGGGCTCGACGGTCAGCGTCGCCGTGTCGCCACTGACGGCAACGCCGGTGACCTTGGTCGACAGCTTGAACTCGATGCCCTGTTTCTTGAATATCTTGTTGGCTTCCTTGCGGACGTCGCCGTCGAAGCCGGGCAGGATCTGGTCGAGGAATTCGACGACCGTGACCTTGGCGCCCAGACGCCGCCACACGCTGCCGAGCTCCAGGCCGATCACACCACCACCGATGACGACGAGGTGCTGCGGCACCTTGGCCAGCTCCAGCGCGCCGGTCGAATCGACGACCACCTTCTGGTCGACGGTCACGCCGGGCAACGGCGTGACGCTGGAGCCGGTGGCGATGACGATGTTCTTGGCGCGCACCGTCCGGCCCGCGACCTCGACCGTGTCCTTGCCGGAGAAGCTGGCGCGGCCCTTCAGCCACTCGACCTTGTTCTTCTTGAACAGATATTCGATGCCGCCGGTCAGCTGCTTGACCGCATCGCGGCGCTGGCCGTGCATTGCGTCGAGGTCGAGCTCGACGCCCGTCGCCTTGATGCCGAGCTTGGCGAAGGCACCGCCGGCGACTCCCTCGAAATATTCCGACGCGTGCAGCATGGCCTTGGACGGAATGCAGCCGACGTTGAGACAGGTGCCGCCCAGCGTCTCGCGGCTTTCCGCACAGGCGGTCTTCAGCCCGAGCTGCGCCGCGCGGATCGCGGCGACATAGCCGCCGGGACCGGCACCGATCACGAGGACGTCATAGTCGTACTGCTGTTCGTCAGCCATGGTCTTGTCTCCACCCCGGCGCTTGCCGGGGGCCAGTTACGGGGCGGATATAGGCGTGCACGGCCCCGGTTGCATCAGTCGCCGCCCCACCCCCCGGCCTGCGCCGGGGTGGTAGGAAGCGCCAGTGTTACAGGTCGATCAGGATGCGGGTCGGATCCTCGATCGCATTCTTCAGCGCGACGAGGAAGGTCACCGCCTCGCGGCCGTCGATCAGGCGATGGTCGTAGCTGAGCGCGAGGTACATCATCGGGCGCACCACCACCTGGCCGTCGCGGACCACCGGGCGCTCCTCGATCCGGTGCAGGCCGAGCACCGCCGACTGCGGCGGGTTGATGATCGGGGTCGACATCAGCGAACCGAATACGCCGCCGTTCGAGATGGTGAAGGTACCGCCCTTCATCTCGTCCATCTTCAGCGTGCCGTCCTTGGCGCGCTTGCCGAAATCGCCGATCGTCTTTTCGATACCCGCGACCGACAGATCCTGCGCATCCCGGATCACCGGCACGACCAGGCCGTTCGGCGCGCTGACCGCGACCGAGATGTCGGCATAATCGTGATAGACGATCTCGTCGCCCTCGATGCTGGCGTTGACCGACGGAATGTCCTTCAGCGCCATGGTCGCGGCCTTCACGAAGAAGCCCATGAAGCCAAGGCGGACGCCATGCTTCTTCTCGAACAGGTCCTTGTACTTGGCGCGCGCCTCGATCACCGCGGTCATGTCGACGTCGTTGAACGTCGTCAGCATCGCGGCAGTGTTCTGCGCTTCCTTGAGGCGCTTGGCGATCGTCTGGCGCAGACGCGTCATCTTGACGCGCTCTTCCTTGCGGCCGGCGGCAGGCGCCGTCGCTGCCGCAGGGGCAGCAGCCGGGGCCTGTGCGCTCGCCGCCGGCTTTGCGGCGGCAGCGGCGGCGACGTCCTCCTTGGTGATGCGTCCGTCCTTGCCGGTGCCGGTGATCGATGCCGGATCGAGACCGTATTCCAGCACGGCGCGGCGCACCGACGGCGACAGCGCGGCGGGCGAGTCG
>JAEWJQ010000224.1 GCA_023386515.1 Pseudomonadota bacterium
GCCTAAAGCAGCTGACGATCAAATTTCCCGCCAATACGACGATGGCGCAGGCGCAGGCGCGGGCCGGCGTGTTCGCCAAGGCGCTGGAGTCGATCCAGGGTTGCGGCAGCGTCGAGAAGGTGGCGCAGAGCGTTGGCGCCGAAGTCGTCGACAACGATTCGGTCCCGGTGCGCAGCGTCCCCGACCCGCGCCTGCAACAGATCCTGCTCAGCCTGAAGGTCGGTCAGGCGACGCCGCCGTTCGGTTCGCCCGAGGAAGGTGTGCGCTCGCTGGTGATCTGCGGCCGCGACGATCCGCAGCAAGGTGCGGAGCCGAGCGCCAATCAGATCCAGGGCCAGCTCGAACAGCAGCGGGTCAATCTGCGCGCGCAGAGCAAATTGCGCGACCTGCGCCGCGATGCGGTGATCGAGTATCGCTGACATGACCAAGGCCTCGGCTCTGCTTGCCGTTTCGATGGGTGATCCCGCCGGGATCGGACCGGAGATCATCGCCAAGAGCTGGGCCGTACGGGCATTGCGCAGCCTGCCGCCGTTCGTGGCGATCGGTGATCCTGGTGCTTTCACCCGTGTATGGGACGGGCCGGTCGCCCCGGTCGCCGATCTCGACGAGGCGTTGGCGACGTTCGATCGGGCATTGCCGGTGTTGAGCTTCTGTGAGGCTGGCGATGTGACTCCTGGATTGCCGCAGGAAGCGGGTGCCCGTTGCGCGCTGCAGGCGCTCGAACAGGCGACGGCGCTGACCCGATCGGGGGCGACCCGGGGCCTGGTAACCGGCCCGGTGTCGAAGGCGCAGCTTTACGGCATCGGCTTCAACCATCCCGGCCAGACCGAATTCGTCGCGGAACGCTGTGGCGTCGCAGGCGATGATGCGGTGATGATGCTTGCGGGCCCCTCGCTCCGCGTCGTTCCGATCACCACGCACATTCCCCTCGCCGACGTGCCGCGGACGCTGACCATGGAACTGATCCTCGCCAAGGCGCGGGTGACGGCGCAGGGATTGATCGATCGGTTCGGCATCAAGTCGCCGCGTCTGGCCTTTGCGGGGCTCAACCCGCATGCCGGCGAAAGCGGTTCGATCGGACGGGAAGAGATCGACACGATCGCCCCGGCGATCGCCGAACTGCAGCGCGAGGGGATTGATGCGACCGGGCCTTACGCAGCGGACACGCTGTTCCATGCCCGCGCACGCGCTGGCTATGACGCGGTGATGTGCGGCTATCACGATCAGGCACTGGTACCGATCAAGACGTTGCATTTCGACGAAGGGGTCAATGTCACATTGGGGCTGCCGATCGTCCGCACCTCGCCCGATCACGGCACGGCGTTCGGCCTCGCTGGCCGCGACACCGCGCATCCCGGTGCGATGATCGCGGCGATCGCCATGGCTGGGCAGATGGCGGAGCGGCAGGCGCACACCAACGCGCTGGTTTCGTGAGCAGCGTTCCGGTCGGCGGCCCGCTGCCCCCCCTACGCGAGGTGATCGCTCGTTATGGCCTGTCGGCGAGCAAGGCGCTGGGACAGAATTTCCTGTTCGATGGCCAGTTGCTGGCGCGCATCGCGGCGGTACCGGGCGATCTGAGCGGTGCGGAAGTTTTGGAGGTCGGGCCCGGTCCGGGCGGCCTGACGCGCGCGCTTCTCGCCGCTGGCGCGCATGTCACCGCGATCGAGCGTGACCGGCGCTGCATCCCCGCGCTTGAGGAACTCGGCGCGGCATATCCGGGTCAGCTGCGGCTGATCGAGGGTGACGCGCTGGCGATTGACGCGCCATCGCTCTTCACCGGTCGGCCGCATATCGTCTCCAACCTGCCCTACAATGTTGGCACCGCCCTGCTGGTCGGCTGGCTGACCGGCCCTTGGCAGCCATGGTGGCGATCGCTGACGCTGATGTTCCAGAAGGAGGTCGCGGAGCGGATCGTCGCCACGCCGAACTCGGACGCTTATGGCCGGCTAGCCGTGCTTGCCCAGTGGCGCAGTCACGCCCGGATCGCGATGCCGGTCCACCGGTCCGCCTTCACGCCGCCGCCCAAGGTGATGTCCGCCGTCGTCCACATCACCCCCGCGGAGCCGCCGGCGGGCGTTGACGTCGCAACGCTGGAGCGGGTTACCGCCGCCGCCTTCGGTCAGCGGCGCAAGATGCTGCGGCAGAGTCTGAAGAGCGTGCCGGGCGCGATCGAGGCGGCGGAGGCGGCGGGGATCGACGTGGCGCGCCGCGCCGAGACGCTGACTGTCGCGGACTTCGTCGCGATCGCAGCGGCGCTGTGAGGCCGCCGGTCGCCGTAGCGGCGTAGAGCCTATTCCGTCGCCGTCTTCGGCTGGGTGCTGGCGGTGGTGATCGGCGGCCCCTTGGCGATCACGGCGGCGAGCTGCGTCGCCTGCGGGCAGGACGTCTTGCAGAGCGTGCGGATCTTGGCGAGATTGGCCTTGGCCAAGGTCACCGCACCCTTGGCGACCAGCGCCTCGCCCTGCCCCTGCAGCGCCGAAACGTCATTCGGTTCCAGCGACAGCGCCTCGCGGTAGAGACGGATCGCCTTGCCGGGCAGGCCGCGCGCGTCGGCGGTCTCGGCCAGCACGACGAATGCCTCGCGGTTGCGCGGGTCCACCGCGAGCGCGGTTTCGAGCAGGTCGGTCGCACCGTCGAGATTGCCTGCCGCCTTGGCCGCCTTGCCCTGGGCGAGCAGCTGGAGCGAGCGGGCGTCGACCTGATCGTCGGGACGCTGGCCGTTGAGGGACGTCGATACGCACACCAGGGTCAATGCGGCGGCGATGGCGACGGACGTAACGCGCATGAAGGTCTCCGACGAGGGCACGAAGCCCAAGCTAGCAGGGCCGCACGAGCCGCGCGACAAAAAACCCATCGGTGCCGTCATGGGCGGGGTCGAGCCGTATTCCCCTGCCGCGCGGCCGGCCGGCAGGCAACGTCAGCGGGTCGGCGGACCAGCCGGGATGATCCGCCAGGAAGCGGTCGATCTGCTCCGCCCCCTCCGCATCGAGCAGCGAGCAGACGATATAGACCAGCGCACCGCCAGGGCGCACGAGTGGTGCGCCGAGCGCCAGCACATGGCGCTGCTGCGTCGTAAACCGTTCCAGCCGTGCCGGCGTCAGCCGCCAGCGCGCCTCCGGATTCCGACGCCAGGTGCCGGTGCCGGAACAGGG
>JAEWJQ010000235.1 GCA_023386515.1 Pseudomonadota bacterium
TGTCGGGCGACTTCATCGTCGGCTTCCCCGGCGAGACGGAGGCGGAGTTCGCGGAGACGCTCGCGCTGGTCGATGCGGTCGGTTACGCCCAGGCCTTCTCGTTCAAATACAGCCCGCGACCGGGCACGCCCGCGGCGACGATGGCCGACGAGGTGCCGGCAGCGGTGATGGACGAGCGGCTGCAGCGACTGCAGGCGGCGCTCAACCGCGACCAGCATGCGTTCAACGCCGCCAGCGTCGGCCGCGACTGCCAGGTGCTGGTCGAACGCCGCGGCAAGCTGCCCGGGCAGGTGCTGGGCAAGTCGCCGTGGCTGCAATCGGTCCATCTGATCACCGATGCGGCGATCGGCGATCTGCTCGACGTGACGCTGACCGCCGCCGGTCCCAATTCGCTGACCGGGGTGGAACGGGTCGCACGCGCCGCCTGAGCGATTCGGGGGCTGTCCTACAAGGAATTCGGCTGTCAGACTGGCGCTCGCGGGTTTTCAAACCCACATTGGATCGTCTGTCATGAAGCGTCGCTATGCGCGACCTTTGTGAACTTCCGAGTCGAAAGGACCGCATGAGCCGCAAGCCTGTCCCCGCCCAGTCCGGTGAACGCAGCCGGGTTGAGCTCCTGTTCGACAAGCCCCAATCGCTCAGCGCCCTGTTCGGGCAGTACGACCAGCATCTCGTCGCGCTCGAGAACCGGCTCGGCGTCTACATCACCGCCCGCGGCAACCGCGTCGGGCTGGAGGGAACGGCGGAGCAGGTCGCACTCGCCCGCGACGTGCTGAACGACCTCTACCAGCGCATCCAGCGCGGCGAGGAGGTCGACACCGGCCTCGTCGACGCGTCGATCGCCATGGCCGCCGAGCCGACGCTGGACGGCATCGTCAGCGCCGAACGCGGCGCCCTGCCCTCGGTGATGATCCGCACCCGCAAGAAGCCGAGCGTCCCGCGCACCCCCGCGCAGGCGCATAACATGCGCGAGCTGACCAGCCACGACATGATCTTCGCGCTCGGGCCGGCGGGCACCGGCAAGACCTATATCGCCGTCGCCCAGGCGGTGGCGCAGCTGATCACCGGCTCGGTCCAGCGGCTGATCCTGTCGCGCCCGGCGGTGGAGGCGGGCGAGCAGCTCGGCTTCCTGCCCGGCGACATGAAGGAGAAGGTCGACCCCGACCTGCGCCCGCGCTACGACGCGCTGCACGACTGCCTGCCCGCCGAGCAGGTCGAGCGCCGCATCGCCAGCGGCGAGATCGAGATCGCGCCGATCGCCTTCATGCGCGGCCGCACGCTGGCGGACGCCTTCGTCATCCTCGACGAGGCGCAGAACACCACCCCGGCGCTGATGAAGATGTTCCTGACCCGCTTCGGCCAGAACAGCCGGATGGTGATCTGCGGCGATCCCAACCAGACCGATCTGCCCGGCGGCGTCGCGGCGAGTGGTCTGGCCGACGCGACCTATCGGCTGGAAGGCGTGGAGGGCATCTCCATGTGCCGTTTCACCGCCGCCGACGTCGTTCGCCACCCGATCGTCGGCCGGATCGTCGAAGCTTACGAAGGCGTCCAATCCTGATGCTGCAGATCGAACTGACCCGCGAACAGCCGTGGCCCGAGGGCGATTGGGAGGCGATCGCCACCCGCGCCGCCTGCGCCGCGATCGAGCGGACGCCGCATGGCGAATTGCTCACCACCCTCGCGGTGGTCGAGATTTCGCTGCGCCTGACGTCAGACGACGAAGTGCACGCGCTCAATCGCCAATACCGGCACAAGGACAAGCCGACCAACGTCCTGTCCTTCCCGATGGTTCAGCCCGACCTGATCGACACGGTCAGCCAGAATTCGGACGACGGGGAACTTCTGCTCGGCGACATCGTCCTCGCGCACGGCGTCTGCGCCGCCGAGGCCGCCGAACGGGGCATCGGCGTCGCCGACCATGCCACCCATTTGATGGTGCACGGCGTCCTGCATCTGCTAGGCTACGACCATCTGGAGGACGACGAGGCCGAGGGCATGGAGGAGATCGAGCGGCAGGCGCTCGCCACGCTCGGCATCGCCGACCCCTATCTGATCCAAGAGGACTGACACGAACACCGATGGCCGAGGACCGAAGTAGCGCCGCGCACAGCGGCGACCAGCAGGACAGCAGCCTGTGGCGGGTGCTGAAGGGGTTCATGTCGGGCGGCCGTGTCGAGGAATCGCTCCGCGCCCAGCTCGAAGAGGCGATCGACCGGCACGAGGGCGATCCCACCCCCGACGTCAAGGGTGACCTGACGCCGCTCGAGCGGCAGATGGTCCGCAACCTGCTCCACTTCGGCGAACGCGACGCGGGCGACGTCGGCGTGCCGCGGGCGGACATCATCGCGGTCGAGGAACGGACGACGTTCGACCATCTGGTCGAGATCTTCGCCGAGGCCGGCCACAGCCGTTTGCCCGTTTATCGCGGCGAGCTCGATACGATCATCGGCATGGTCCACATCAAGGATGTGTTCAACATCCTCGCCACCGGGGCGCCCCGGCCCGAGGGGATTGCCGCGCTGATCCGCCAGCCGCTCTACGTGCCGATGTCGCGCGGAACGCTCGACCTGCTCGCCGACATGCGCGCCAGCCATGTCCACTTGGCCGTCGTGCTCGACGAATATTCGGGCACCGAAGGCCTCGTCACGATCGAGGATCTGATCGAGGAGATCGTCGGCGATATCGCCGACGAACATGACGAGGCGCCCGAACAGCTGCTGGTACCGATCGACGGCGGCGCCTGGGACGTCGATGCCCGCGCCGAGCTGGAGGACGTCGCCGAGCTGATCGACGCGCGGCTGGGCGAGGCGGAGAGCGACGTCGACACCGTCGGCGGACTCGCCGCGGTGCTCGCCGGCCATGTGCCGCACGTCGGGCAATGCCTCGACCATCCGAGCGGCTGGAAGCTCGAGGTGCTCGACGCGGACGAGCGCCGCATCCACCGGCTGCGCCTGCACCCGCCGGTGCCGACGCCCGAGGACGCCTGACGCCGGGAGGCGGTCACCGCCGGTTCAGCTACCCTGCGCAGGATGCCGATTCGTCTACCGTCGCCCGGAAGTCGATCATGTATCCTGCCGCCC
>JAEWJQ010000359.1 GCA_023386515.1 Pseudomonadota bacterium
CACGTCAACGGCGGCATGGCCATGATCTGAGGCGGGCGGAGGATTCGGTCCGACCGGCCGACCCTTAACAGACGCTTGCCACCTGAACCGCCCCGTTCTACGGGCGTTCAGGAATTATCAGAACACCCCCAACGTGAAGAGGGACTATCACATGAGCGAGACCGCCGACCGCGTGAAGAAGATCGTCGTCGAGCATCTCGGCGTCGAAGCCGACAAGGTGACCGAGGATGCGAGCTTCATCGACGACCTCGGTGCCGACAGCCTCGACATCGTCGAGCTCGTCATGGCGTTCGAGGAAGAGTTTGGGGTCGAGATCCCGGACGATGCCGCCGAGAAGATCACGACCGTGAAGGACGCGATCACCTATATCGACGAGCACAAGGGCTAAGCCCTCGCCCGATGCCGACATCGGGCCGGAATTGAGCGGCTCCCCGTCCCCGGCTAGAGGGCGGGGAGCCGTTTTGCGTTGAATATCGTCGCCGCTCCGCATCGTCGCGGGGTCACCCAGCGCGGGGATGCCGGTCGCGACCGGCAGGGCGCCTGAGAGGAAGAAGAGCATGCGTCGCGTCGTCGTCACCGGTCTCGGTCTCGTCACTCCGCTGGGTGCGGACGTGGAGACCGCGTGGGCCAATCTGATCGCGGGTAAGTCGGGCGCCGGACCGATCACGCGGTTCGACACCCAGGGGCAGAAATGCACCATCGCGTGCGAGGTGAAGCCGAAGGACCATGACTATGGCTTCGACCCCGACAAGCGCGTCGATCACAAGATCCAGCGGCAGGTCGATCCGTTCATTGTCTATGGTATCGACGCCGCCGGCCAGGCGCTGGAGGATGCCGGTCTGACCGAGATGGACGAGGCGACGAAGCTGCGCGCCGGCGTGTCGATCGGTTCGGGCATCGGCGGCCTGCCCGGCATCGAGATCGAATCGGTCAATCTGCACGAACGCGGTCCCGGCCGGGTCAGCCCGCACTTCGTCCATGGCCGGCTAATCAACCTGATCTCCGGTCAGGTCAGCATCAAATACGGGCTGATGGGGCCGAATCACGCCGTCGTCACCGCCTGCTCGACCGGCGCGCATTCGATCGGCGATGCCGCCCGGATGATCCGCGACGACGATGCCGACATCATGCTGGCGGGCGGTGCGGAAAGCACGATCAACCCGCTCGGCGTCGCCGGCTTCGCCCAGGCGCGCGCGCTCAACACCAGCATGAACGACCGCCCGACCGAGGCGAGCCGACCCTATGACCGCAATCGCGACGGCTTCGTGATGGGCGAGGGCGCGGGTGTCGTCGTGCTTGAGGAATATGAGCATGCCAAGGCGCGCGGCGCCAAAATCTATGCCGAGGTGGTCGGCTACGGCCTGTCGGGCGATGCCTATCATGTCACCGCGCCGCACCCGGAGGGCAAGGGCGCGGAAAATGCGATGCGCATGGCGCTGCACAAGGCGGGGATGGAACCGTCGGACATCGATTACATCAACGCCCATGGCACCTCGACCATGGCGGACACGATCGAACTTGCTGCGGCGAAGCGGGTGTTCGGCGACGACCTGTCGGGTGCGTCCATGTCGAGCACCAAATCGGCGATCGGCCACCTGCTCGGCGGCGCCGGCGCGGTGGAGAGCATCTTCTGCATCCTGGCGCTGCGCGACCAGATCGTGCCGCCGACGCTCAACCTGGACGATCCCGACGAGGGGACCGAGGGCGTGGACCTGGTGCCGCACACCGCCAAGAAGCGCGAGGTCAAGGCGGTGCTCAACAATTCCTTCGGCTTCGGCGGCACCAACGCATCGCTGGTGATGAAGGCGATCTGATCCGCTAGGGCCGGGAGACGGACGTGCGCAAGGTCGGCTGTGTCGGATTGCTGGTCGCCCTGGTGGCGATCGTCGCCGCCTTCTGGGTGGTCCATGGCTGGGGCGGCAGCGGCCCGGCGCCGCGCACGCTGACCGTGCAGGTCGCGGAGGGCAGCACGCTGGCCGGTGCGGCGCGCGAACTGGAGAAGGCCGGAGCGATCCCGTCGGCCGGCCGCTTCCGCCTGCTCGCCCGCCTGTTCGGCTCGGGCGAGCCGATCAAGGCGGGCGAATATCGCATTCCGCCGCACACCAGCCAGTCCGACATCCTCAAGATGCTGCAGGGCGGCAAGGTCCTGCAGCGGCTCGTCGTCGTGCCGGAGGGCTATCCCTCGGTGCTCGTCCACGATGCGCTGATGAAGGCCGACGGTCTGGTCGGTCCGGTGCCGATGCCGGCGGAAGGATCGGTGCTGCCCGACAGCTACGCCTTCCAACGCGGTGACACGCGCGCCTCCGTCGTCACCCGGATGCAGACGGCAATGCGTAACTATCTTCAGTCCGCCTGGGCGAAGCGCAAGCCGGGCATCGCGGTGTTAACGCCCGAACAGGCGGTGATCCTCGCCTCGATCGTCGAGAAGGAGACGGGCAAGCCGTCCGAGCGGCGGATGGTCGCCGCCGTCTACGGCAACCGCCTGAGAGCCGGCATGCCGCTGCAAGCCGATCCGACAGTGATCTACCCGATCACCAAGGGACGCCCGCTCGGCCGCCGCATCCTGCGCTCCGAGCTGCGCGCCAAGAACGGCTACAACACCTATGCCGAAACCGGCCTGCCGGTCGGGCCGATCGCCAATCCGGGACGTGCCTCGATCGACGCGGTGCTCGACCCGGCGCAGTCCAAGGCGCTGTATTTCGTCGCCGACGGCACCGGTGGCCATGTGTTCGCGGACACGCTTGCCGAGCACAATGCCAACGTCCAGAAATGGTACGCCATCCGCCGCGCGCGCGGAGAGATGTAGGCGTGTTCGGGGTGGCCGTCGCGATCGCCGCTACCGCATCGGCCCCCATGAACGGGGACGGGGGCTTCAATCGCAAATTGCTACGGAAGCGCTGCGCAACCGCCGCGACTTCGCCCGACTTCGCGCGAGACAGCGATTTCTGCCTTCAGCACGTCTACGCGATTGCCAACCGAATCGATGCGTACCGAATGGCGCATCAGATGCCGCAATGCATACCCTCCAACGCGAAGCCGGAGCGGTTACGTTTGGTAGCGGTCCGCGCGTTGGGGTTCGATCATGAGAGCGGCAACTGGGCGGAAGCGGTGGGCAATGCGCTGCTCGCTGAATTCAGCTGCACGAGTGATCCGCTACCGGAAAAGCAGCCAAGCCGTCGTTGATCCCAGGATCCGGGCGGCGGCTTGATCGGCTTGAACGCTCCATCACCCGATCGAGCTGCCTGACCGGTGGCGAGCGCGTCAATACCATCGTGTTCTTGCAAAGAGAGGAACCCAGAGCCAGACAGCATTCGCGCGTGACCCTCAGCGCCCCTGCGTTCGCAGGAACACGGCCGACGATCCTCAGCCGCGCAGGCCGCTCGCCGCGCGCGCCTTGGCTTCCACCTCTGACATGCTGCCGCCGGTCACCCAGCTGCCGCCGACACAGAGCACCGGCTTGAACGCCAGCCATTCGGGCGCGCTCGCCTCGGTGATCCCGCCGGTCGGGCAGAAGCGGCATTGGTAGAAGGGGGCGGCAAGCGCCTTCAGCGCCTTCAGGCCGCCGCTGGTTTCGGCCGGGAAGAACTTGAAATGCGTCAGCCCGAGATCGAGCCCGCGCATGATGTCGCCCGCCGTCGCGGTGCCGGGAAGATCGGCGACGCCGGCGTCGAGGATCGGCCTGGCGAGCCGCTCGGTCAGGCCGGGCGAGACGATGAACTCGACGCCGGCGTCGATCACGTCGCGCGCCTGCGCCTCGTTGACCACCGTGCCGGCGCCGACGATCGCGCCCGGCACCCGCTTCATCTCGGCGATCGCCTCCATCGCCGCGCCGGTGCGCAGCGTCACCTCAAGCACGCGCAGCCCGCCGGCGACCAGAGCCTCGGCCAGCGGCCGGGCGGTGGCGGCGTCGTCGATCACCAGCACCGGGATCACGGCGCTGGTCTGCATGATGGTGGCGATGTCGGTCATGATAGGTCCTTACTGGCCGGTATGCTGCTGGGCGAAGGCGGCGGCGGCGCCGAACAGGCCGGGCTGGGGATGGGTGATGAGCTTGACCGGGATGCCGGCCATCATCGACTGGAAGCGGCCCTTGGCGACGAAGCGCTGGTCGAAGCCGGAGCGGATCAGTTTGTCCTTGATGCGCAGGCCGAGACCGCCGGCGATCACCACGCCCTTGGCACCGTGGGTCAGCGCCAGATCGCCGGCGACCGCGCCGAGCGACAGGCAGAAGCGGTCGAGCGCGGCGAGCGCGATGGAATCGGTGCCGTCGAGTGCCTCGGTCCAGATCGTCTTGTCGTCGCGGCTGGGAACGGGGCGCGCCTCCATCTCTGCCAGTGTCTCATAGATGGCGACGATGCCGGGACCGGAGCAGATCCGCTCGGCCGAGACGCGGGTGAAGGTGCGGCGCAGGCGGCGGACGATCGCGTCCTCGATCGCGTCGAGCGGCGAAAAGTCCATATGGCCGCCCTCTGTCGGCAGGACGTAATAGCGATGGTCGGTCTGAAAGACCTGCGCGACGCCGAGGCCCGTGCCGGGCCCGCAGACGGTGGTGATGCCGTCGGTCGGGATCGGCGTATCCGGTCCGCAGAGATGGACGAAATGCTGTTGCGGCAATTGCGCGACGGCATGGCCGACCGCGCCGAAATCGTTGATCACCGTATAGATGTCGGCGCCGAGCCGCTCCGGGATCAGCGATGGGCGGATCACCCAGGGATTGTTGGTCAGCCGGATCACGTCGCCGGTGATCGGCGAGGCGACGGAGATCGCCGCCGCCTTGGGCAGGTCACCGCCATGCGCCGCGGCGAAGGCCTGCCATGCCGTCTGCAGGCTCGCATGGTCTTCGGTGCGGAGCGTCATCGGCTCGCCGAGCGAGACGACGCGGCCGCCCTCGACCTCCGCGATCGCGAAACGGGCATGCGTGCCCCCGATGTCCACCGCTACGACGTGCATTCATCCCTCCGATTATCGTTGTCGACGCTTTGCGTCCGGCGCTCCGCGCCTCCCGCTCTGTTGGAAAGCCAGGTGGCGGGTCGTTCTCGTTACAGTCCCGCCGCGGCCAGCATCGGCGATGCGCCCTGCTCGGCCTCGTCGGCCAGCTGGCGGAACATCGCGAACAGCTCGCGGCCCATGCCCTCGGCGGCCGGCGGCGCCTCGGCGAGGGGCCGTGCGTCCCATTCCGCCGCATCGACCAGCGCCTCCAGCGTCCCGGTTTCGGCGTCGAGCCTGATCAGGTCGCCGTCGCGGATCTTGCCGATCGCGCCCTGGCCTAGGGCCTCTGGCGAACAATGGATCGCGCACGGCACCTTGCCGCTGGCACCCGACATCCGACCGTCGGTGAGCAGTGCGACCTTGAAGCCGCGGTTCTGCAACACGCCGAGCGGCGGGGTCAGCTTGTGCAGTTCCGGCATGCCGTTGGCGCGGGGGCCCTGGAAGCGGACCACGACCACGACGTCGCGCTCCAGTTCGCCGGCCTTGAAGGCGGCGAGCACGTCGGCCTGGTCGGTGAAGACGCGCGCCGGCGCCTCGATGATCCAGCGCGACCGTTCCACCGCCGACACCTTGATGCAGGCACGGCCGATATTGCCGGTCAGGATCCGCATGCCGCCGTCGGGCGAGAAGGGGTTGCTCGCCGGGCGCAGGATCGTCTCGTCGCCGCTGTCGCCGACCGGGTCCCAGGCCAGCGCGTCGTCCTTCATCACCGGTTTTTCGGCATAGGCGCTGAGATCACCGCCGCCGATCGTCGGGATGTCGCCGTGGAGCAGTCCGGCCGACAGCAGTTCGCGGATCACGAACGGCATGCCGCCCGCTTCCTCGAAGCCGTTCACGTCCGCCGATCCGTTCGGATAGACGCGCGCGATCAGCGGCACCGCCTGGCTGAGCCGATCGAAATCCTCCCAGTCGATGACGATCCCCGCCGCGCGCGCGATCGCCGGCAGATGCATCAGATGGTTGGTGGAGCCGCCGGTGGCGAGCAGGCCGACGGCGGCATTCACGACCGCACGCTCGTCGACGCAATGGCCGAGCGGCCGGTAATCATCGCCGCGCCAGCCGAGTCCGGCGAGCCGATGCACCGCGGCGCGCGTCAGTTCCTGGCGCAGCTTGGTCTGCGGCTGGACGAAGGCGGCGCCGGGCATGTGCAGGCCCATCACCTCCATCATCATCTGGTTGGTGTTGGCGGTGCCGTAGAAGGTGCAGGTACCCTTGCCGTGATAGGCCTGGATCTCGGTGTCGAGCAGTTCGTCGCGCGTCGCCTCGCCGACCGCATAGCGTTCGCGG
>JAEWJQ010000368.1 GCA_023386515.1 Pseudomonadota bacterium
GGGGTGGAGGGCGACAGCGAGGCTCACTTCCGCGCCCATGGCCGCCCCGATGCCTCTTCCTCGTCCAGCATCATCTGGCGCTGCTCGCGCAGATGCCAAGGCATCTCCTCGAACACGCCGTCGAACAGTGAATCGAGCGGCTGGTGCAGGCCGTGGCCGAGGATGCCGTTCTTCTCGGCCTCCTTCTGGATGGCGCGCACCTCTTCCGCGATCGCCTTGTCCTGGGCCGCGTGGCGATCCTCGTCCCATTCGCCGATCACGATCAGATGCTGCTTCAGCCGCGCGATCGGATCGCCCAGCGGCCAAGCGGTCGGTTCCCCCGCGCTGCGATATTGCGACGGATCGTCGGAGGTCGAGTGACCCTCCGCGCGGTAGGTGAAATGCTCGATCAGCGTCGCGCCCTGGTTGGTGCGCGCGCGCTCTGCCGCCCACAGCGTCGCGGCATAGACCGCCAGCGCGTCATTGCCGTCTACCCGCAGCCCCGCGATGCCATAGCCGATCGCACGCGCCGCGAAGGTCGTCGCCTCCGCCCCGGCGAAACCGGAAAAGCTGCTGATCGCCCATTGGTTGTTGACGACGTTGAAGATCACCGGCGCGCGATAGACTGCGGCGAAGGTGCAGGCGGAGTGGAAGTCGCCCTCCGCAGTCGAACCCTCGCCGCACCAGGCGGCGGCGATGCGCGTGGCGCCCTTCGCCGCCGACGCCATCGCCCAGCCCACCGCCTGCGGATATTGCGTCGTCAGATTGCCGGAGATCGAGAAGAAGCCGTAGTCCTTCGCCGAATACATGATCGGCAGCTGCTTGCCGCCGAGCTTGTCGCCCCGGTTCGAGTAGATCTGGTTCATCATCTCGACCAGCGGATAATCGCGGGCGATGAGCAGGCCCTGCTGGCGATAGGAGGGGAAGCACATGTCGTCGCGGTCGAGCGCCTGCGCCGCGGCGATCGCCACCGCCTCCTCGCCCGTCGCCTTCATGTAGAAGCTGGTCTTGCCCTGGCGCTGGGCGCGGAACATGCGCTCGTCGAAGGCCCGCAGCCGCACCATGTTGTACAGCATCCGGCGCAACGTGTCCGGCGACAGCTTCGGGTCCCACGGGCCGACCGCACGCCCGTCCTCGTCGAGGACGCGGACCATCGTATAGGCGAGATCGGTGAAGGCACGCGCCTCTTCGGCGGTGTCGGGGCGGCGCTGCGCGCCCGCTGGCGGCACGTCGACCGCGGCGAAATCGACCGTATCGCCGGGGCGGAACTTGGGTTCCGGCACGTGCAGCGTAAGCGGCTGCAGATTGGCGCGGGTGGGCTCGGCCGCCACGTCTCTCTCCTCGTCTCGCCACCGGATTCGTCCGCCGGCGGTGTCGGCACCGGCTCTTGCCGATGCGTAACTTAATTTCAAGCGGCGTTACGATGGTTGCGGCGCCGGATGCGTCGATCCGGTCGCCGCGGCCGCTCAGCCGACCGTCTGCTCGATCACCCCGAAGATCGGATGGTGGCGATCGTCCTCCGCCCAGATCCGCACCGTGTCGCCCGCCTTCAGGAAGGACGTGACCGGCTTGCCGCCCGCGATCGTCTCAACGGTGCGCAGCTCGGCGAGGCAGCAATAGCCGACGCCGCCGTCGGCGATCGTCTGGCCCGGGCCGCCATCGGGCCCGCGGTTGCTGACCGTGCCCGATCCGACGATCGTGCCGGCGCCGAGCCGCCGGGTCTTGGCGGCATGGGCGACCAAGGTGCCGAAGTCGAAGGTCATGTCCTCGCTCGCGGCGACGCGGCCGAACGGCTGGCCGTTGAGGTCGACCATCAGGGTGCGGTGCAGCTTGCCGTCCCGCCACCAGTCGCCGAGCGAGTCGGGGGTGACGAAGACCGGCGAGAAGGCGCTTGCCGGCTTGGACTGGAAGAAGCCGAAGCCCTTGGCCAGCTCGCCGGGGATGAGGTTGCGCAAGCTGACGTCGTTGGTCAGTCCGACCAGCCGGATCGCGGCGAGCGCCTCGTCGCGGCTGGCGCCGAGCGGCACGTCGCCGGTGACGACCACCACCTCCGCCTCGAGATCGCAGCCCCAGCTTTCGTCGGCGAGCGGAATGGCGTCGCGCGGCCCCAGGAAGCCGTCGCTGCCGCCCTGGTACATCAGCGGATCGTGCCAGAAGCTGTCCGGCATCTCCGCCCCGCGCGCCTGCCGCACCAAGGCGACATGGTTCACATAGGCCGATCCGTCCGCCCATTGATAGGCGCGCGGCAGCGGCGCCGCCGCATCATGTTCGTGGAAGCGCAGCCGCGGGATCGTCTCATGCTCGAGATCAGTGGCGAGATTCTGCAGGTCGGGGAGCCGCCGGTCCCAATCGTCGAGCGCCGCCTGCAGGGTCGGGACGATATGGCCGGCATCGGCGCACCAGGCGAGGTCGTTGGAGACGACGACGAGCTTGCCGTCGCGACCGTGCTTCAGGCTGGCCAATTTCATGCGCGATCCTCTTCCTCGTTGGACCGCGAGCATAGATGGCCGACCGGCGCTTGCCAGCCCGAAAACGTATCAGCCGTTACCGGATCGCGTCAGGCGGCGCGGTTCTGCGCGTCACGCAGCTGCTCGACGAAGCCGACCGTCGAGCGGCGCAGGCGACGGGCATGATCGGACAGGGTGGTGGCGGCGTCGCGTACCTCGCCGGACAGCGCGCCGGCGGCATTCACCGCCTCGGCGA
>JAEWJQ010000006.1 GCA_023386515.1 Pseudomonadota bacterium
GTCCTCGGGAGGCTATGGCGGCGGCAATCGCGGCGGCGGCTATGGCGGCGGTCAGTCGGGCGGCGGCAATCGGGGCGGCGGCGGCTTCGGCGGCGGCCAGTCGGGTGGCTTCGCGGACGATCTCGACGACGACGTGCCGTTCTGATCGTGGCTTCGGAGGGTCAACCGAGCGCGCCCGGCTGGCGGATCGACGAGCGGGCGCGACTGGCCGCGCTCGCCAGCTATCAGCCGCGCGCGCTGCGCAATTCGACGGCGCTCAAGCAGATCACCGACTTCGCCGCCGCGCTGTGCCAGGCGCCGATCGCGCTGGTGACGCTGATCGAGGATCGTGAGCAGCTGTTCCTCGCCCGTACCGGCCTGGCGATGGAGGGGACGAGCCGCGCCATCTCGTTCTGCGATCACACGATCCGCAGCGAGGGACCGATGATCGTGCCGGACGCGGCGGCCGATTCGCGCTTCGCTGACAATCCGCTCGTCACGCAGGAACCGCATGTCCGCTTCTATGCCGGCGTGCCGCTGATCGGCGACGGCAATGTGCCGCTGGGCGCGCTGTGCGTCCTCGACGACCGGCCGCGCGACGGGCTGACGCCGCTACAGCTGCAGGGGCTGGAGGTGCTCGCCGCCAATGTCATGGCGCGGCTGCGCGACAATCGCGACGCGATCCAGCGCCGCGACGAGGCCGACGAATCGGCGCGCCGCCTGTCCGACAGCGAGGACCGGTTCCGCACGCTCGCCGACGCGATGCCGCAGATGGTCTGGTCGACGCTGCCCGACGGCTTCCACGATTATTACAACGCCCGCTGGTATGAATTCACCGGCGCGCCGGCCGGGTCGACCGACGGCGAGGGTTGGAACGACATGTTCCATCCCGACGATCAGGATCGCGCCTGGGGCGTGTGGCGCCACAGCCTGGCGACGGGCGATCCCTATCAGATCGAATATCGTCTGCGCCATTTCGACGGCACCTATCGCTGGGTGCTCGGCCGCGCGCTGCCGATCCGCGACGCCGCCGGTGCGATCACCCGCTGGTTCGGCACCTGCACCGACATTCACGAGCAGAAGCTGGCGCTGGAAGAGCGGGAGGTGATCAGCCAGGAACTGTCGCACCGGATCAAGAACATCTTCGCGGTGATCTCCGGCCTGATCTCCTTCGCCGCGCGTGGCCGGCCGGAATTCGCCGGGGTCGCCGCCGATCTGCGCCAGCGCATCACCGCACTCGGCCGCGCGCACGATTTCGTGCGTCCGCACAGTTCGCAATCGCGGCCGGCATTGCAGCAGGACAGCCTGAAGGGGCTGCTGACCGAATTGTTCGCGCCCTATCGCCGCGGCGAGCGCGAGGCGATCCACATCGTCGGCGACGACATCCGCATCGACGATCGCTCGGCGACGCCACTGGCGCTGCTGTTCCACGAGCTGGCGACCAATGCGAGTAAATATGGCGCGCTGTCGCGGCCCGACGGCGACGTCGATCTGCGGCTGCGCCACGACGGCGAGGCGATGACCCTGTCCTGGGTGGAACGCGGCGGCCCCCAGGTCGAGGCGCCGCAGCATGCCGACGGCTTCGGCAGCCAGCTGATCGAACTGTCCGCGGTGCGCCAGCTCGGCGGCACGGTGCAGCGCGCCTGGGACCCGGGCGGCATCGCGGTGACCGTCGCGGTGCCGGTGGCGGCGTTCAGCCGGCGGTAGCGTATTCCGCCCCCCGACCGTCGTTGTGCGAACGCCACGACGACATCGGCCGATGGGGTCGCTGATACGCGAGACAGAGCGACCCGGCATAAATCCGAGCGCTCCTGCTGCGCTCAAAATGTGCGAATTCAGGTGCTGACCGACCGCAGCATCACCAGATCGTCGTTCGCCGCCGCGCCACTGCCGTCCGACGCCAGCGCGGCCGCGGCGAGGATCGCCGACTCGCTGAACGGCTTGCGGATGTACCCGAGCGCACAATCCCCATTGCAACCGATCTGCGTCGGATTGGCGGTGACGAACACCACCTTGACGCCATAGTCGTGCGCGATCCGGCGCGCGATCTGCGGGCCGGTGGGGCCGTCGCGCAGATTGACGTCGACGAAGGCGAACTCGCAATCGGCCGCCGCCTGAATGGCGCTCTCGCTGTCCGCCGCGATCGCCGCCACCCGATAGCCCGCATCGATCAGTATCCGCTCGAGGTCGAGCGCGACAAAGATCTCATCTTCTACGATCAGGGCGGTTTTGGTCATATCTCGATCCGGTCTTGGCTGTGCCAAACACAGGTTAGCCTCGGATGTTCCGCCGTTCGTCGCATCGGCCGCCAGAAAGACGGCCCCGGCCTATCGTCGCAGCAGGAAAACCGCATGCTGCGCCAGCAGATTCGCTGCCGCCGAACTGCGCTGGCGGTCGCCCGACAGGAACCAGGCACCCTCGACCGTGATCCGCCGATCCCGCAGGAAGGCGCGGAAATCGTCGACGGTCAGATGGTGGATGTTGGGCGTGTCATACCATTGCTCGGGCAGTTGCCGCGTCACCGGCATCCGCCCGCCCCACAACAGCGACAGCCGCACCCGCCATTGCGCGAAATTGGGGAAGCTGACGAAGGCGCGGCGGCCGATGCGCAGCAATTGGTCGAGCACGACGTCGGGCGCGCGCGCGGTCTGCAGGGTCTGGCTGAGGATCGCATAGTCGAAGCTGGCATCGGGATAGCCGGCGAGATCGACGTCGGCATCGCCCTGGATCACCGACAGGCCGCGCGCCACCGCCGCGGCGACGTTAGCCGGATCGATCTCCAGCCCGCGTGCGTCGCAGCCATGCGCGTCGCGCAGCGCCGCCATCAGCGCGCCGTCGCCGCAACCGACGTCGAGCACGCGGCTGCCCGGCGCGATATGGTCGGCGATCACCGCCAGATCGGGGCGCAACGCGATCACCGCCCGCCCCGCAGGAAACCGTCGACCACGCGGTTCATCGTCGGCGCCTCGAGCAGGAAGGCGTCATGGCCATAGGGACTGGACAGCTCGACAAAGCTGACCGGCGCACCCGCGGCATTGAGCGCCTGCACGATGTTGCGCGATTCGGCGGTCGGGTAGAGCCAGTCGGTGTCGAAGCTGATCACGCAGAAACGCGTCGCTCCGCCGCGGAAGGCGTTGGCGAGCAGGCCGCCATGCTCCTCGGCAAGATCAAAATAGTCGAGCGCGCGGGTGATGTAGAGATAGCTGTTGGCGTCGAACCGGTCGACGAAGCTCAGCCCCTGATGGCGGAGATAGCTTTCCACTTGGAAATCCGCGTCGAAACCGAAGCTCTTCGCCTCCCGCGCCTGCAGCCGCCGGCCGAACTTTTCGGTCAGACCGGCCTCGGACAGATAGGTGATGTGCGCCGCCATCCGCGCCACCGCCAGGCCCGCGGCGGGCGGCTCGCCGGTGTAATAGTCGCCGCCGTTCCATTTGGGATCGGCCATGATCGCCTGCCGCCCGACCTCGTGGAAGGCGATGTTCTGCGCCGAATGGCGCGCGGTCGAGGCGATCACCACCGCCGCCGCGACGCGATCCGGGAAGGTCGCCGCCCAGCTCAGCGCCTGCATGCCGCCCATCGACCCGCCGACCACCGCCTTCAGCCGCGCGACGCCGAGATGATCGAGCAGCAGCGCCTGTGCCCGCACCATGTCGCGGATCGTGATCACCGGGAAGCCCATCCCCCACGGCTTGCCGGTCGCGGGATTGATCGTCGCCGGTCCGGACGATCCCATGCAGCTGCCCAGCACGTTGGCGCAGACGACGAAATCGCGTGCCGGATCGATCGGCTTGGCCGGCCCGATCAGCCGCGTCCACCAACCCGGCTTGCCGGTGCGCGGATGGGCGGAGGCGACATGCTGGTCGCCGGTCAGCGCATGGCAAACGAGGATCGCATTGCCGCCGTCCGCATCGAGCGTGCCATAGGTTTCATAGGCGATATCGACCGGCGACAGCAGCACGCCGCCGTCGAGCCGGAGCGGCCCGGGCAGCGTCACCTGGCGCGACAGGCCGAAGCGCGGATCGTCGGACATAGGCCGCTCCGCTACGGTGCAGGCGCGTGATGCGCAAGCGCCCTCGCTCCCCTCCCGCTTGCGGCACCGGCACCCTTTCCCCCTTCCCGCTTGCGGGAGGGGTCGGGAGGAGGGCTGTCGCGACACCGCGACCCTGCGCACTTCCCCCCTGCTCCACCCGCAAGCGGGAGGGGAACAGGATTGGCTTGCCCCCCAATCCCCCCTACAGCCACGCGCATGACCGCCCCTGCCCCCAAGCCCTGGAT
>JAEWJQ010000017.1 GCA_023386515.1 Pseudomonadota bacterium
AAGACAGTGCTCTACCAGGCTGAGCTACTCCCCGACGGAGCCCGGTCGTCAGCTTTCGGGAGCCGGCCGGATCGCTTGGAGGCGCGGCGATACGCCGCCTTTTTTCGGGATGCAAGCACCGAAGATAGGCTCTTGCGAAATCCCGCCCGCCGCCTAGGCATCGACGATGTGAACCCGGTCGAACTCTGTGCCGCTGCACTGGTCGTGATCAATGTCGTGCTGGTCGCGCGGCGCAGCGTCTGGAACTATCCGGTCGCGCTGGCCGCGGTCGCCATCTACGGCTGGGTGTTCGCCGGCGCGCGGCTGTACAGCGACGCGTTGCTGCAAGGGTTCTTCTTCGCCGCCAACCTCTACGGCTGGAGCAACTGGGCGCGCAGCCGCGCCGCTGCGGGCGAGGTGATGGTCGAGCGCCTGTCGGACGGTGCGCGTATCGGCTGGGTCGCCGCAGGTCTGGTCGCCACCCTGTTGTGGGGGACGCTGATGCATCGCTTCACCGACGCCTCTTATCCATGGTGGGACGCGGGGCTGGCGATCACTTCGGTGATCGCGCAATGGCTGCAGGCGCGGCGCGCGATCGAAAGCTGGTGGCTGTGGATCGCGGTCGATTGCGGCTCGGTGCCGCTCTACCTGGCCAAGGGGCTGTGGGTCACCGCCGCCCTGTACGCGCTGCTGCTGGCGATCGCCGCCGCCGGCCTGATCGAATGGAGCCGCGCGCGCGGCCGGCAGCATATGGTGCCGGCATGAAGCCGCGGTCGATCTGCTTGCACGGGCCGGAAAGTACCGGCAAATCGACGCTCGGCGCCCGGCTGGCGCGGCATTTCGACACGCCGCTCGTCGACGAATTCGGCCGGACCTATTGCGAGCGGTTCGGTACCGACCTGACGATGGCCGATCTGGTCGAGATCGGTAAGGGCCATGATGCCAAGGTCCGTGCGGCGCTGGCCGGGCGCAACTTCCCGGTCATCGTCGACACCGACCCGCTGATGACCGCGGTCTGGGCGGACATGATGTTCGGCCGGCGCGATGCCTGGTTCTCGACCTGGAACAACACCGCCGACATCTACCTGCTGTTCGACATCGACCTGCCCTGGGTCGACGACGGCACCCGCATGTTCGGCAGCGCCGCCGAGCGCCAGCGGTTCTTCGACCTGTCGCGCCGCGAACTCGACCGGCGGCGTGTGCGCTGGGCGATGGTCAGCGGCGAGGGGAGCCGGCGGTACCTCAACGCGCTGGAGGCGATCCGCCGGCTGTCCGAAGGTGAGGACGGGCCCGATGGGCCCGTCAGTGGACGATGAGCACGGGCACGCCCTGATCGGGCTGCGCCGTCGGCGCGAGCTTGGTGTTGAGCACCCAGCCCACGTTGTCGTTCTCGTCGGCGACCTCCCACCACAGCCCGTCCTTGTTGCCGGTCGGATAGACGATCGCCCCCTTCGGCAGTGTGCGCAGCGTCTTGGCGCTGGCGGAGGCGGTGGCATGGAGCGTCAGCGGCGCCTGCACGGTGAAGGTCTTCGCCGGTGCGGCCTGGGCGGTGCCCGCATCGCCCGGCTTGACCAGACCGAGGCCGGTGACGAGCTTGCCATAGGCCTGGATGAAGGAGAGGGTGATGACCCGGCCGATGTCGGTGTTGTCATAGCCGCCGCCGATGCCGCCCGCCAGGCCGACGAAGCCGGAGGCGCCGAACGACAGGTCCTTTTTGGCGGCATAGCCCTCTTCGGTCGCCAGCGTCTCGGTGGTGCGGACGTTGGTCAGCGACAGGACGGTGTTCGCCTCCAGCTTCTTGCTCTTGATGCCGCCGAGCAGCCCGCCGATCGTCCCGCCGAGCACCGCGCCGACGCCGCCGGCGACGGCATTGCCGCTGACATTGGCGTTGGCGTCCTGCACCTCGGCGACCAGCACATAGTCGGCCGCCTTGATCTGGCCCTGACCGGTGTTCGAGCCGCGCTGCAGGCCGAGGTCGGTGCCGATCGACCGCTCGCGCTGGGCGGCGCTGAGGCCGCTGCCGCGATCGACGAGGTTGAAGCAGCCCGACCGCTGGACCAGGACCTTGAGCAGCTTGGAGGGTGGCGCCAGGCTCCACTTGGTCCAGGTCGGATCATCGCCATCGACGATCGACAGGGTGCCAAGCTTTCGGGCGCAATGCGGCACGTCGCGGGCGGTCTGTTCCTGCAGGCGCTGCCCGCTCGACGGCTTGGCGAGCTTCTGCGCCTCGACCGGCGCGGCCAGGGTAAGGGCCGTGCTGGCGAGCAGCGCCAGTGCGGCGCGCGCGGATTTGGACTGGGTCATTGTCGTCTCCTTCCTCCCGATCGGCGCGCCCCCGCGCCTTTGGTCGATTATCGACATATAGACCGGATAGAGACACTTTCGTGACGGCGGGGACGGCTGGCGCTCGGCGGGCGAGTGCGCTAGGTCGCGCCGATCATGGCAACCCCGCTCAAGTCCATCCGAAACTTCTCGATCATCGCGCATATCGACCACGGCAAGTCGACGCTGGCCGACCGGCTGATACAAAGGACAGGAGGGCTGTCCGATCGTGAGATGTCGAGCCAGGTCCTCGACAATATGGACATCGAGAAGGAGCGCGGCATCACGATCAAGGCGCAGACCGTGCGCCTGTCGTACACCGCCAAGGACGGCGAGACCTATACGCTGAACCTGATGGACACCCCAGGCCACGTCGACTTCGCCTATGAGGTCAGCCGCATCCTCGCCGCCTGCGAGGGCGCGCTGCTGGTCGTCGATGCGGCGCAGGGGGTCGAGGCCCAGACGCTCGCCAACGTCTATCAGTCGATCGAGCACGACCATGAGATCGTGCCGGTGATCAACAAGATCGACCTGCCCGCCGCCGAGCCGGAGATGGTCCGCAAGGAGATCGAGGACGTGATCGGCCTCGACGCGTCCGAGGCGGTGCTGGCCAGCGCCAAATCGGGGATCGGCATCGACGAGATCCTGGAGGCGATCGTCACCAAGATCCCGGCGCCCCAGGGCGATCCGGACGCGCCGCTGAAGGCGATGCTGGTCGACAGCTGGTATGACCCCTATCTGGGCGTCGTCATCCTGGTGCGCGTCATGGACGGCGTGCTGAAGAAGGGGCAGCAGGTCACCTTCATGCAGGCCGGCACGCAGCATCTGGTCGATCGCGTCGGCTGCTTCCGGCCGAAGATCGAGCAGCTGACCGACCTGGGGCCGGGCGAGATCGGCTTCATCACCGCGCAGATCAAGGACGTCGCACAGGCGCGCGTCGGCGACACGCTGACCGACGCGAAGAAGCCCGCCGCCGAGGCGCTGCCCGGGTTCAAGGAAGTGCAGCCAGTCGTGTTCTGCGGGCTTTTTCCCGTCGATGCCAATGACTTCGAGAAGCTTCGTGAGAGCATTTCGAAGCTTCGTCTGAACGACGCCAGCTTCTCGTTCGAGATGGAAACCTCGGCCGCTTTGGGCTTCGGCTTCCGCTGCGGCTTCCTCGGGCTGCTGCACCTCGAGATCATCCAGGAGCGGCTGACCCGCGAATACGACCTCGACCTGATCACTACCGCGCCCTCGGTGGTCTATCAGATCGAGCTGACTCACGGTGGCGGCCATATCGAGCTGCACAATCCGGCCGACATGCCCGATCCCAACAAGATCGAGAGCATCAGCGAGCCGTGGATCGAGGCGACGATCTACGTTCCCGACGAATAACTCGGCTCGATTCTCAAGCTGTGCCAGGACCGGCGCGGCATCCAGAAGAACCTGACCTATGTCGGCGGGCGCGCGCAGGCGACCTACGAACTGCCGCTCAACGAAGTGGTGTTCGACTTCTACGACCGGCTGAAATCACTGTCGAAGGGTTATGCCAGCTTCGACTATCACCTGATCGGCTATCGCGAGGGTGACCTCGTCAAGATGAGCATCCTGGTCAACGAGGAACCGGTCGACGCGCTGAGCATGATCGTCCACCGCGGCACCGCCGAAGTGCGCGGCCGCGGCATGTGCGAGCGGCTGAAGGAACTGATCCCCAGGCACCTGTTCAAAATCCCGATCCAGGCGGCGATCGGCGGCAAGGTGATCGCGCGCGAGACGATCAGCGCGATGCGCAAGGACGTCACCGCCAAATGCTATGGCGGCGACGCGACTCGTAAGCGCAAGCTGCTGGAAAAGCAGAAGAAGGGTAAGCTGAAGATGCGCGAATACGGCAGCGTCAGCATCCCGCAGGAAGCGTTCATCGCCGCGCTGCGCATGGGCGACGAGGGGTAGGATTGTCCCTCGGGCCTATGGCTCCGATAGAGAAGGGCGTCGACACCGGCGCTTCGCCACGTGGCGAAGCCCCTCTCATCAGCGCCGACGCGCCGGAACCGCGTCGGGATGTAGCAGACGAGGCGCCCCGGCTGGGGCGCAACGCTCACATATAGTTCTGCGGATCCGGGCTCGGCATGTTGCAGGCGCGGGTGTGGCCGCGCTTGCAGGCGGCGACCTGCGCGCGCCAGTCGGCCATCGCCATCGCATAGGCCCGTTCGCGATCGGCCTGCAATGCGGCATCGGCGGCCGCGATCCGGCGGTTCATCCGCATCGATGCGCGATAGCGGCGCAGATCGGCCTGATATTCTGCGCTGTTCGCCAGATTCACGGCGGTGGCGGCGTCTGCCTGCACCTGCGCCTGGACGGCGGATTGCTGGTTGGCGGCGGCAACCCCCGGGGCGGTCTGCGCGGCGATGGCATTGCTGCGCGCCGAATTGCTATCGTGGCCGGGATCGTAGGGCAGCGGCATGCTCGGCTGGTCGGCGGGATTGGCGGTCTGTGTCTGGGCGGCGACGGGGGCGGCGACCAGCAGCGCGCCGAGGATGAGCGGACGGAACATGGGCGAATACTCCTCGCTATGATGGGCGGGAGAATGACCGGGACGGGGAGTGGTTCCGATCCGGAGTGAATCGAGGCCTTTAGAACCGGGCTGCGGCAAGCACGCGGTAATCGGATCGCTGCATCGTCACGCGGACGCCATGGCCATCCTCCTTTCGCGTGATCCGCGCGATCAACCTTTTCCCCTCAGCCCGCGCACCGAAGGTGAAGCTCGTCACCGTCGTGCAATTTATCGCGAACACCCGGTTCGCGATCGGCCGCGCGATGCTGATCGCCCGGAGCGATTCGGCTTCGGTGATGCGCGGTTCGGCCGACTCGCTCGCGGGCAAGCCGGATAAAGCGACCATCGCCGCAGCCCATGCCAACATCACAAATCCCCCGCGCCGAATGAACGCCTCTAATGGTTTATAGCTGGCGTCACGGTGCCGGGCTTCATGCGAGCCGGCGTTTCCCGGCCGAGGATCGTAGCGGTCGACGGCGCGCCTGGGGCCGGGAGGTGCTGGGGGATATTCGCGGGGCGGCGGAGCTGCGGCCGTGCTCGCGCGTGTCGTTCGAGCCTCAGC
>JAEWJQ010000115.1 GCA_023386515.1 Pseudomonadota bacterium
CCCTGGAAGGCGCGCTGATCGTCGAGCGCCAGCGCCAGTGCGTTGAGGTCGGTGCGCTCCTCGATCCATTCGCGCACCAGCGCCAGGCCGCCCGCCGCCGCCTCCGGCGTCTCGCGCCCGGTCAGCGCCTCGCGCACCAGCAGGCCGAGCGCGGTCGACAGCGGCACCTCATCGAGGGTCCGGGCGCGGGCGATCGGGTCGCTGCGCAGCCGGACGTCGAGCGCATGGCCCAGATTGTCGGCGATGCCGGCATAGCCGCGACTGCCCAGCGCCTCGACGCGCGCATTCTCGACCGCATCGAATACCGACCGGGCCACCGCCTCATCCGGCGCGCCCTTCAGATGCAGGGCGCTGTCATGATGCTTCAATCGCAACGCGAACCCGTCGGCGAAGCCGCGCGCTTCCGCCACCTGCTCCGCCGGCAGCGCGCGTGCCGGCATCGGCACCTTGATGTGCTTGCCAGACTGCGCCGGCGCGTCGGCGGTGAAGGCGAGGTCGACCTCCGGCTCCTCCGCGATCGCGCGCGCAGTGCCGGTCAGGACCGCCTTGAACCGGTCGAGGGGGGTTTCGTTGACCATTACCAAAGCACCTTGCAGCCGAAGGCGGATATCTCTGCGTCGCGGGTCACGACCGTCAGATCATCGGTAAGTGCTTGCGCGGCAATGATACGATCGAAGGGATCGCGGTGCGATCCGGGCATCAACCCGCCTCGGACGGCGTGTGCATGCGTGACGGGAAGGTGCAGGAAACCATCGTGGCGGATTGCGGCATCGAAGTCCTCAATACGCCTCGCCATGATCGGCAGCTGACCGATGCGGACTTTGATCGCTATCTCCAATCCGCTGATCGCGCTCACCGAGACAGAGCTCGCGGGGTCGCCCAGCAGATCGACCAAGCTCCGCGACAGTCGCTCGGGTTCGTTCCACCACCAGATGAGCGTGTGGGTGTCGAGAAGATAGGCCTCAGACAAGGTTGGAGAACTTTCCTTCCCATGCATCCAACTCGTCATCCGGAAGCGGATCGAACCAAACTGAGTCGGGAATGTCGCCGAGAAGCCCCTTGAACCGGCCAGGTTGGCGACGTTTACCGTTCGCCGCCGGCTCGATCGGCACCAACTTGGCATAAGGCACACCCGCCTTGGCGACGATGATCTCCTCGCCCGCATGTGCGCGATCGATCAGCTTCGAGAACTGCGTCTTCGCCTCATGGACGTTGAACGTCTTCTGCGGGTCGGCCTCTGCCATCGCTCACCTCCGGTCGGGTGGACTAACTACCTTAGTCCACCCCCGCCTTCAAGCCCGCCCCACCACGCTTTCCGGCAGGTCCTTGCCGAACACGCGCTGGTAATATTCCGCCACCAGCGGCCGCTCGTTCTCGTCGCATTTGTTGAGGAAGCTCAACCGGAAGGCGAAACCGACGTCGCCGAAGATCAGCGTGTTCTGCGCCCAGGTGATCACCGTGCGCGGACTCATCACGGTCGAGATGTCACCGTTGACGAACCCCTTGCGGGTCAGGTCGGCGACGCGGACCATGTTCTCGACCTGCTTCTTGCCGTCGGGCTTGTCGTATTCGCCGGACTTGGCGAGCACGATCTGCGCTTCGGTCGCGGCGGGCAGATAGTTGAGCGTCACGACGATGTTCCAGCGGTCCATCTGGCCCTGGTTGATCTGCTGCGTGCCGTGATACAGCCCGCTGGTGTCGCCCAGGCCGACCGTGTTGGCGGTCGCGAATAGGCGGAACCAGGGATTGGGCCGGATCACGCGATTCTGGTCGAGCAACGTCAGCTTGCCCTCGGTCTCCAGCACGCGCTGGATCACGAACATGACATCGGGGCGTCCGGCATCATATTCGTCGAACACCAAAGCGGTCGGCGTCTGCAGCGCCCAGGGCAGCAGCCCTTCGCGGAATTCGGTGATCTGCTGACCGTCCTTGAGCACGATCGCGTCGCGGCCGATCAGGTCGATGCGGCTGATATGCGCGTCCAGATTGATGCGGATGCACGGCCAGTTCAGCCGCGCCGCCACCTGCTCGATATGGCTCGACTTGCCGGTGCCGTGATAGCCCTGGACCATCACCCGCCGGTTGTGGGCGAAGCCCGCCAGCACCGCCATCGTCGTGTCGGGGTCGAAGACATAGGCGGGGTCGAGGTCCGGCACCCGCTCGTCCGCCTCGGAAAAGGCGGGGACCTGCATGTCGTTGTCGATGCCGAACACGTCGCGCACCGACACCATCCTGTCGGGTGCGTCGAGGATGGTGGTGTCGCGGCTGTCGGGCTGGGTATTGGGGATATCGGTCATCGTCTTTCGGGCACACCGTCCGGGCAGGGCCATCCCCAACGCACGATGCGCGGGGAAAGGCGCACGCTCTTCCAGTGGGAAGCTATCGCCGCTCCGTCAACCCGGGAAGCGCCGCATCGGGGACCGGCACCGCACCCACTTTCGGCGGCAGCGCGAACAGCGCTGCGAAGCGCAGTGCGGCGCCGCGGTTGCCGGTGACGCGCAACGTCCCCTCCGCTTCCGCCGCCGCCATCGGCCGCTTGGCGTAGATCCAGATCGCCAAGGTCGTCGGATCGGTGTCGATCAGCACATCGACCGCAACCGGTTCGGCCCGCACGATCGTCAACGTCCCCGCCGCCAGCGTCGCGTGGAAACGGTCGTCGCCGAGGCGGAAGCCGAGCGTCATTTCCATGTCCGCTGCCTTGACCCGATCGATCATCGTGCGCAGCGACAGCATCGCCGATGCGGGCGAGAACGGCAGGGTCGGATCGTGGAGCGGCGAGCGCGTCGCCCATCGCCCCATCGCCTGCATCACCGCTTCCGTCTCATAGCCCCATTCGGTCAGTTCATAGGCCTGCACCGAAACGGGCGGCGGCAGCTTGCGGCGCACCACCAGCCCCGCCGCTTCCAGCCCGGCCAGCCGCTGCGTCAATACATTGGCGCTGATCCCGGTCAGCGCCGCGCGCAGCTCTCCGAAGCGTCGCGGGCCGAACATCAGCTCGCGCAACACCAGCAGCGACCAACGCTCGCCGAGCAGCTCCAGCGCCAGCGCGGTACCGCAGGCATCGTCATACCACCGCTTGCGATCGGCGCCGTCAGTTATCTTTTCTAACTTCATCGTTGCTTTAGATAACCACGGCGCGCATGCTTCGCCAGTAGCGAATCGAAAACAAGGAGAGATGCCCGTGGCCAAGATGATCTTCGTCAATCTGCCCGTCGCCGACGTGGCCCGTGCCACCGCCTTCTACGAAGCGCTCGGCTTCACCAAGAACGAGCAATTCTCCAATGCCCAGGGCGCGTCGATGCAATGGACCGACACGATCGCGGTGATGCTGCTCGACAAGGCCCTGTTCGGCACCTTCACGCAGAAGCGCATCGCCGACGCCTTCAGCGAGACGACCGCGATCTTCGCACTCGGTTTCGACGGCCGCGCAGAGGTCGACGGCATCGTCGAGGCCGCGCTCGCCTCGGGCGGCCGCGAGCTGCACGAGCCGGAGGACCACGGCTTCATGTACAGCCGCGCATTCGAGGATCTCGACGGCCACGGCTGGGGTCCCTTCTGGATGGACGTCAGCGCGCACGCGCAGGCGATGGCCGACGGCGGTGCGCGACATGGCGGCACCGAAAGCTGAGCTGAAGCGGGCTTCGGTCAACAGGGAGAGGGACGATGGCACATCCTGACGGCACGCCGATCTGGTTCGAACTGACGACATCCGACCGGCAGGCGGCAGGCGACTTCTACACCGCCGTCACCGGCTGGCAGGTAGCGCCGTCGCCGGCGGCGGAGCACGGCGGCTATCTGCTCGCCGGGCC
>JAEWJQ010000126.1 GCA_023386515.1 Pseudomonadota bacterium
CATCGGTCGTGCCGCGCCAGAAGATAATCGAGGTTCGCCTTCACGCCAGGCCAATCGCGGTCAAGGATCGAATAGACGACGGTGTCGCGCAGCCGCCCGTTCGCCATCTGCTGATGGCCGCGCAGCACGCCGTCTTTCTTGGCGCCGAGCCGTTCTATTGCCCGCTGGCTGCGCAGGTTGAGCGCATCGGTGCGAATCTGCACGCACTGACAGGCGAGCGTCTCGAAGGCGTGGGTCAGCAGCATTAGCTTCGCCTCGGTGTTGACGCCGGTGCGCTGCACCGCCTTGGCGTAGAAGGTGCCGCCGATCTCCAGCCGGCGATGGCCCGGATGCATCCGCATCAGCCGCGTCGTGCCGACGACCTGCCCGTCGGGCGTCTCCACCGCGAACAGGCGTGCGCGGCCGTAATCCTGTTCGGCCGACGCCGCCGCCCACCAGCGGTCCGGCGTCTTCATCATCGCGACATTGGCGTAGAAGATGTCCCACAGGTCGCCGACCCGCGCGACCTCGACCAACGCCGGCAGGTCGGCCTCGACCAGCGGGCGTAGCGTGACATGGCGGCCGACCAGGGTCGGCGTGTCACGCCAACCGGTCACGACAGGACGCCGTCGTGCAGGCGTACGACGCGGTCCATCTTCTGCGCCAGCCGCTCGTTGTGCGTCGCGATCAGTGCCGCCGAACCCTCGCCGCGGACCAGCCGCAGGAATTCGGCGAGAACGACGTTGGCGGTCGATTCGTCGAGATTCCCGGTCGGCTCGTCGGCCAGCACCAGCATCGGCCGGTTGGCGAGCGCGCGGGCGACGGCGACGCGCTGCTGCTCGCCGCCCGACAATTGGCTGGGCCGGTGGGTCAGGCGTTGGCCAAGGCCGAGCGCGGTCAGCAGCCCGGCGGCGCGCGTCTCCGCGGCACTACGCTCGGCGCCCTGGATGAGCTGCGGCAGCACGACGTTCTCGGTGGCGTTGAAGTCGGGCAGGAGGTGGTGGAATTGATAGACGAAGCCCAAACGGTCGCGGCGCATCACGGTGCGGCCGTGCGCGTCGAGGCTCGCGGCCTCCTCGCCGCCGATCCGGATCGAGCCTTCGAACCCGCCCTCGAGCAGGCCGACCGCCTGCAGCAGGGTGGACTTGCCCGATCCCGACGGCCCGACCAGCGCGACGATCTCGCCGGGGCCGACCGACAGCTCGACGCCGCGCAGCACGTCAATCGTGTGGCCGCCCTGGGTGAAGCTGCGCGTCAGGCCGCGGGTCTGGAGAACGGCGTCATTCATAGCGCAGCACCTGTACGGGGTCGGTGCTCGCCGCCTTCCACGCCGGATAGAGGGTGGCGAGGAAGCTGAAGCCCAACGCCATGACGGTGATGACGACGATCTCGACCGGGTCGGGCTTGGACGGCAATTCCGTCAGATAGCGGATCGACGGATCCCACAGATTCTGGCCGGTGACGAACTGGACGAAATTGACCACCGCTTGGCGGTAGAACAGGAACACCGCGCCGAGGATCAGGCCGGCGACCGTGCCGAGCGCGCCGATGATCGTGCCGACGGTGACGAAGATGCGCATCATCCCGGCCCGCGTCGCACCCATGGTGCGCAGGATCGCGATGTCGCGCGTCTTGGCGCGGACCAGCATGATCAGCGACGATAGGATGTTGAACACCGCGACCAGGATGATGATCGACAGCACGGTGAACATCGCGACGCGCTCGACCTCCAGCGCCTGGAACAGCTGCGCATTCATCGACCGCCAGTCCTGGATGATCGCACCCGGCGGCAGCTTGTCGGCGAGCGGGGCGAGGATCGGCCCGACTCGGTCGGCATCGACGGTCTGCAATTCGATCATGCCGATCGCATCGCCCATCAGCAGCAGCGTCTGCGCGTCCTGGATCGGCATCATCACGAACTGCTTGTCGTAATCGTACAGGCCGATCTCGAAGATCGCACCGACGCGGTAGTTGACGATCCGCGGTACGGTGCCGAACGGCGTCGTCTGTCCCTGCGGGTTGAACAGCTGGATCTCGCTGCCGACGCTCGCCCCCAGCGCCTCGGCGAGGCGGGAACCGATGGCGATCCGCCCGCTTCCCGGCGTCACCGAGGCGAGCGAACCCATCACGATCTTCTTGCCGATCACGTCCTGCACGTCGTTCATCCGCACGCCGCGCACCAGCACCGCCTCGGCACGGCCGTTGTAGGTCGCGGCGAGCGGCTGTTCGATCAGCGGCACCGCGCTGGTCACGCCCGGCGTCGCGCGCGCCTGTCGGACGATGTCCTGCCAATCGGGCAGGCGGCCGCCGACGCTCTGGATCACGGCATGGCCGTTGAGGCCGACGATCTTGTCGAACAGCTCCGCCCGGAAGCCGTTCATCACGCTCATCACGATGACGAGCGCGGCGACGCCGAGCATCACCGCAACGAGGCTGATCGAGGCGACGAGGAAGATGAACGCCTCGCCCTTGCCCGGCAGCAGGTAGCGGCGGGCGATCATCCGTTCATAGCGCGAGAGGATCATGGCGCGAGCCTGTAAGCGGGCCCGGCGGTGCGCGCAACGAGATGTTGCGGAATCGTCACAGGGCAGGCGCAATCGTGATGCGGGCGTGACATAGCCGATGACAAAGCCCGGCCCATGCCATAGCAGAAACTCATCTGAGACACAGGCAACGGCCGTGGTTCGGGGACGACATCGGGACGACGCAGCGAACACGCGCGATCGGCCTGAAGACCAAGGGGGCTGACGAGTTTCTCGTCACGCAGGCGCCCGGATCGGCAACGGTCCGGGCGTTTGCCGTTTGGGGGCCGCCCTCCCCGCCGCGGCCGAGCCGGGCAAAGAGCGGGAGCTTCCAAATCGCGCCCCTTGTCCGGCTGATCCGGATTAGCCGATCCATTCTGAACGATCGCCTAACGTGGCGCGGCCATTGTATTTTCCAGCGGCGTCTGCCGAGGCCGCGGACGGCAACCGCCCCTTCCCGACCTCGGCCGGCACCACGCGTCGTGCGGTGCCGATCGCTCTGCCTAAAACGACTTCGACAGCGTCACGCCATAGGTGCGCGGATCGCCCGGCTGGCCGACGATCAGCCCGGTGCTGCCCGACTGGGTCGACAGCAGCTCGAAATAATGGTGGTCGAAGACGTTGCGCACCCAGGCGAAGACGTTGGTGCCGCCCTGCCGATAACCGACCCGCACGTTGGACAGCGAATAGCCGTCGACCCAGGTATAGGCGGACGGCGACGGATTGGACGAGAAGCGCGAGCGATAGCTGCCGTCATAGCCGAGATAGGCCTCGCCGCCGGCGCTCGGCACCGGCAGGCTGTATTCGCCGCCGAAGGAGAAGGCCCATTTCGAGATGCCGGGCAGCCGCTGGCCGGAAATGTCGCAATAGGCCGGGCTGCGACCGCCCGGCGTGCCGGCCGGATCGGTGATGCCGCCGGGGGCCGTGGCGGTACCGCCCGACAGTTCCGGCGGGCATGGCGCGTTGGTGAAGCGCACGTATCGAGCGTCGGTGTAAGCGCCGCTGAGATAGAGGCTGAAATGCCGGTCGGGACGGAAACTGCTGTCGAACTCGACGCCGCGCGAGCGGACCTTGCCCGCATTGGCGAGATAGCCGCGGATCACGTTGATCGCATTGTTGTTCACCGTCGCCTGATAGTCGGCGACGTCGGTCCAGAAGCCGGCGAGGTTGAATGTCAGGCGGCGGTCGAGGAACTGCGTCTTCAGCCCGACCTCGAAATTGTTGACCTTCTCCGGCTTCACCGTCTGGGTCGACAGGTCGACGCCGGTGTTGGTGGCGTTGAGCGGCAGGCCGGACAGGTTGATGCCGCCCGATTTGAAGCTGCGGGCATAGGTCGCATAAGTGTGGATATCCGGGGTCGCGTCGTAGGAGACGGTAATGTCGCCGGAGGTGTTCCAGGCGCTGAACCGCGGGCTGTAGCGTTGCGGCGCGAGCGTGTTGATCTGGTTCTGGAAGGTGGTGCGCGCCGCCGCGGTGGGCTGGGCGGCGAGCAGGGCGGCGACATTGTCGGCGGTCGCGGTGAACCGGTATTGCGCATTGGCGATGCTGACCACCGATTCATAGAAGCCGGACTTGCGGTCGTAATTGACGCGCAGGCCGGGCTGGACGTGCAACGCATCGGTCAGCGCCCAGTTGAGCTTGGCGAAGACGGCGAAACTGTCGTTGCTGAAGTCGATCGTGTTGGTCGAGGTCAGGCCGTTCAGCACATTGGGATTGTTCGCGTCCGAACCGGACAGCAGGAAGCGGCTCGCCGCCGATCCCTGCACCTGCGAACCCTGGGTGTGGATCGTCTGGTGGAACAGGAAGGCGCCGACCGTATAGTCCAGCCGGTTGCTGCCGTTCGAGGCGAGCCGGAATTCCTGCGACACCTGTTTCTGCTGCGACGGATTCTGCGACACGGTGGTGATCGGCAGGCCGGTGAAGTCGCGATCGTTTTGCGGCTGCCAGTCCCAATCCCGCCAGGCGCTGACCGAGGTCAGCGTCGCCGGGCCGACATCCCAATTGGCGACCAGCGACGCGCCGCCGACCTCCTGCCGGGAATTGATGCCGGCATCGAGATCGGTGACGCGGGCGAACGGGTCGGTGCTCGGCGGCCGATAGTTCAGCGCCGCCGCCAGCGCGGCATATTGGCGGGCGAGCGGCCGCTGCGTGGTCCCGACACGGGCGTAATATTGCACGCAGCACAGCGGGTTCTGGACGTTGAAGTCGCCCGACAGCGTCAGGCTGAGCGCGCTGGTGGCATGCCAGAGCAATTGGCCGCGCAGGCCGAGGTTGCGCTGCCGGTGCAGATCCTCTCCCGAACTGGTGTCGTAGATCGTCCCCCGGCGTGTCGTCGCGGAGGCCGACAGGCGGAGCGCGATGTCGTCGGACAGCGGCCCCGACACCGATGCCTTGGCCTGGCCGAAGCGGTAATTGCCAAAGCTGATCTCCGCTCGCCCCTCCGGCGTGAAGCTGGGCGCGCGGGTGGTGACGTTGAGCGCCCCGGCCGTGGTGTTCTTGCCGTACAGCGTCCCCTGCGGGCCGCGCAGCACCTCGACCCGCTCGACGTCGACGAAGTCGAAGGTGGAGGCACCGATCCGGCCGATGTAGACGCCGTCGACATAGAAGCCGACGCCCTGCTCGATGCCGTCATTGGTCAGGCCGAACGGTGCGCCGAGCCCGCGGATGTTGATCGCCGAGTTGCGCGGATTGCTGGAATAGAATTGCAGGGCCGGCTGTTGCTGCTGGAGCCGGTTGACGTTGAACGCGCCGGTCTTGTCGATGTCCGCCCCGCCGATCACCGACATGGCGATCGGCACCCGCTGGACCGATTCGGATCGCCGCCGCGCGGTGACCAGGATATCGCCTTGCTGCTCGCCGGCGTCCGCCGCCGCCGGTGCCGCCTGCCCCCCTGCCGGCGCATCCTGTGTCGGCACGGCGGACGCGGCGGCGGTCTGACCCGCCAACAGGATTGCGAGCGTAAGCGACATGCAGGACCCCTTTATCGTTCGCCGGCAACGTCCACTGGTTCACTAGGCGATCAAAGAAGGACTTGCTTGTCCGGGACATAGCCCGGCTTGCCGGTCAGCGGCGCCGGCTCCCTTGAAAAGGGCCGAAGCCTTCCCAAATCCGGGATGCACGGGGCCGATACGGACCGTGCAGAGGTGCCGCGCAAGAGCGGGCGCCGAACACATCAACTCGCTTCTTTCGGAGGATTTGACATGCGACTCGACCTGACCCCCTATCGCCGCTCGACAATCGGTTTCGACCGTCTGTTCGACCTGCTCGAGGCCAATGCCCGCAGCAATGCGGCGGAAAACTATCCCCCCTTCAATCTCGAGCGGATCGCCGACGATCGCTATCGCATCACGCTGGCGGTGGCCGGCTTCACTCGCGACGAGATCGAGATCACCGCGCAGCAGAACCTGCTGCTCGTCGCCGGCAAGAAGGATGACAAGGCGGCCAACGCCAACTTCCTGCACGTTGGCATCGCGAATCGCAGCTTCGAACGTCGCTTCGAACTCGCCGACTTCGTCTTCGTCGAGGATGCCCGTCTCAACGACGGTCTGCTCGTCATCGACCTGGTCCGCGAAGTCCCCGAGGCGATGAAGCCGAAGAGCATCGCGATCAAGACGGGCGCGCCGCTCGCCGCCGTCGAGAACCAGACCGAGGCGACGCAGCAGGCCGCGTAACACGGATCGACGTCTGTAGCTCCCTTTTCCAGACGTCGTGGGGCGTCCGGGCCGACGGGTCCGGGCGCCTTCTTGCTATTCCCGGCAAGGGAGGGCAGCCGCCTGCGGCCGCGTGAGAGCGGGGGGCGAACC
>JAEWJQ010000152.1 GCA_023386515.1 Pseudomonadota bacterium
ATGGGACGGCAAATACGACACCGAGACGCTGCAATATTTCGTCGCCGACACGCTGCGGCTCGGCGGGCTGACGCTGAACGGCGGCTGGAAGGGCATGCGCGTCCGCAACCAAGCCAATCTGCTCACCGGCTCGCTGGTCAACGGTAAGATCAAGGCCGAAGACTGGTTCCTGCCGCAGGTCGGCGCGGTATTCGACCTCGGCCACGGCGCGGAAGTGTTCGCCAGTTATTCCGAGAATATGCGCGCCTTCGTCTCGTCGGCGACCTCCGGGCCGTTCGCGACGACGCAGGACGGGTTCGACGCGATCCGCAACACGCTGAAGCCTGAAACGTCGAAGACGGGCGAGGGCGGCATCCGCCTGCGTACCGGCGGCCTGCAGCTGTCGGCGGCGGGCTATTACATCCATTTCGCCAACCGCCTGCTCAGCTTCGCCAATGGTTCGGGCATCCAGGGCAATCCGCCGACGCTCAACAATGCCGGCAGCGTCGAAAGTTACGGCGCCGAAGTGTCGGCCTTTTACCGGATCGTCCACCCGCTGACCGTTTTCGCCAGCTACAGCTACAACAAGGCGACGTATCAGGACGATGTGCGGGACGCGCAGGGCAATCTGTTGACCGCGACCGCGGGCAGGACGGTGGTCGACACGCCGGAACATATGGCGAAGGGCGAACTGGTCTACGACGACAGCCGCGTCTTCGCCCGCGCCGGCGTGGATTATATGGCGAAGCGCTACTTCAGCTACCTCAACGACCAGTCGGTCGCCGGCCGGGTGCTGGTCGATGCCAGCCTCGGCTATCGCTTTGGCGACGGCAGCGGCGTCTTCCACGGCTTCGCGATCGAGGGCAGCGTCACCAACCTGACCGACAAGAAGTACATTTCGACGATCGGTACGAACGGGTACACCGCGAGCGGTGACAATCAGACCCTGCTGGCCGGTGCTCCGCGCCAGTTCTTCGTGACGATCCGCCGCGACTTCTGACCGCGGCGTCCACCACCGGACCATGATCCCCCTCCCGCCGTCGGGAGGGGGCAGGGGCGTTCGCCGCACGTCAGGGCTCGCGGCGAAGGCACGGCATCTGCACCGAAAGCGCACCACGGTACGGCGAGCCGAGGTTGCTCCCGCGCGCCTCTCCGCCTAAGGTCCGCGCCGCCTCCCCATAGACGAATAGGACCTCATGAGCCCCGCGCCGCGCTTTAAACGCATCTTGTTGAAATTGTCCGGCGAAGTCCTGATGGGCGACGGCTCCGGCCTGTCGATCGATCCCACCGTCACTGCCCGCGTCGCCGAGGAGATCGCCGACGTGAAGGCGCAGGGTTACGAGCTGTGCATCGTGGTCGGCGGCGGCAACATCTTCCGCGGCATATCGGGCGCGGCGCGCGGCATGGAGCGCGCGACCGGCGACTATATGGGCATGCTCGCCACCGTGATGAACGCGCTGGCGGTGCAGAATGCGCTGGAGCAGATCGGCGTCGAGACCCGCGTCCAGTCGGCGATCCCGATGGCGTCGGTGTGCGAACCGTTCATCCGCCGCCGCGCCATGCGCCATCTGGAAAAGGGACGCGTGGTGATCTTCGCCGCCGGCGTCGGCTCGCCCTTCTTCACCACCGATTCGGGAGCGGCCTTGCGCGCCGCAGAGATGAACTGCGATGCCTTGTTCAAGGGCACCAGCGTCGATGGCGTCTACGATGCCGATCCCAAGAAGGATGCCAGCGCCAAGCGTTATGCGACGGTCAGCTACGACACGGTGCTGGCCGACAATTTAAAGGTGATGGACGCCAGCGCCGTTGCCCTGTGCCGCGATTCGAATATTCCGATCGTCGTCTTCAACATCCGCGAGCACGGCAATTTCTCCGCCGTGCTGCGCGGCGAGGGTGTGTCGACGGTCGTGCAGAAGGAAACGGAGTAAGCCATGCCAGCCTATGACAAGTCCGATCTCGAGCGCCGCATGGCCGGTGCGGTCGAAGCGCTCAAGCACGACCTCGGCGGCCTGCGTACGGGCCGCGCCTCGACCTCGCTGCTCGATCCGGTGACCGTCGAGGTCTATGGGTCGCACATGCCGCTCAACCAGGTCGCGACCGTGTCGGCGCCGGAGCCGCGCATGCTGTCGGTGCAGGTCTGGGGCAAGAGCAACGTCGGGCCGGTCGAGAAGGCGATCCGCTCGGCCGGGCTGGGCCTCAACCCGATCAACGACGGGCAGACGTTGCGCCTGCCGATCCCCGACCTGACCGAGGAGCGGCGCAAAGAGCTGGCCAAGCTGGCCGGCAAATATGCCGAGCAGGCGCGCATCGCGGTGCGCAACGTCCGCCGCGACGGCATGGACAGCCTGAAGACCGACGAGAAGAAGGGCGTGTTCAGCGAGGACGAGCGCAAGCGCCACGAGACCGAGGTGCAGAAGCTGACCGACGCGACCATCGCCGATCTCGACGCGGCGGCGGCGGCGAAGGAAAAGGAAATTCTGGGCAAGTGACGGGCAAACAGCGTCAGCTGTTTAGCTCATGCCGGGGGCATGAGCGGCCCGTCGCTCCTTACGGAGCGATGGCATGAGCAGCGCCCCCCTTCTGTCGGCCGTGCCCGACAGCGGCCTCGTCCCGCGCCACGTCGCCATCATCATGGACGGCAACGGCCGCTGGGCGAAGCAGCGGCTGCTGCCGCGGGTCGCCGGTCATAAGGCGGGGGTCGAGGCGGTGCGCCGCGTCACCCGCGCCGCGCGGGCGATGGGGATCGAGGCGCTGTCGCTCTACGCCTTCTCGTCGGAAAATTGGCGGCGGCCGGAGGACGAGATCGGCGCGCTGATGGGACTGTTGCGCCTGTTCATCCGCTCCGACCTTGCCGAGCTGGTCGCGGAGAACGTGCGGCTGCGCATCATCGGCGACTATCGCCGCTTCGCGCCCGATCTGGTCGAATTGGTCGACGATGCAGTGGCACGGACCGCCGGCAACAGCGGGCCGATCCTGGCGATCGCGCTCAATTACGGATCGCAGGCGGAGCTTGTCGCCGCGACGCGGCGGCTCGCAGCACGCGCGGCGGCGGGCGAGATCGATGCGGCCGCGATCACCGCGGCGGATATCGAGGCGGAACTCGACACCGCCGACCTGCCGCCGCTCGACCTGGTGATCCGCTCGTCGGGCGAACAGCGCCTGTCGAATTTCCTGCTGTGGCAGGCGGCCTATGCCGAATTGCTGTTCGTCGACACCCTGTGGCCCGATTTCGACGGCGAGGCGCTGGCCGAGGCGGTCGCGGCCTTCGGGCGGCGGCAGCGGCGTTACGGCGGCCTGTGACCTCGCCCGATCAGCCGTCGCGGCGACGGCCCTCCGAACTCGTCGTCCGGACCGTCACCGGGCTCGGCCTGATCGCGCTCGCATTGGTCGCGCTGGTGCTCGGCGGCTTTCCGCTGTGGCTGCTCACCGCGGTCGCCGGCGTGTTCATGATGGCCGAGTGGAGCGATCTGCACGGCGCCGGCCCGCGCGACAAGCGCCTGTCGCAATTCGCGCTGTTCACCGCGCTGGCGATCATGAGCCCGCTTGCCGCCGGTCCGAACTTCTTCGCGCTCGGCCTGCTCGCCGGCGTGTTCTTCTTCGTCACCATCGTCACCCGCCGGCCGCAGCTCGGCATCGGCGCGCTCTATGTCGGCCTGCCGATCTTCGCATTGCTGCTGATCCGCCATCAGAAGCCCGATGGCCTCGTCTATGCGCTGTGGGCGCTGGCCCTGGTCTGGGCGACCGACATCGGCGCCTATTTCGCCGGGCGCAGCATCGGCGGGCCCAAGCTCGCGCCGCGCGTCAGCCCCAACAAGACCTGGGCGGGGCTGATCGGCGGGATCGTTGCGGCCAGCCTGCTCGCGCTGGCGATGCATCTCGCCTATGGCCTGCCGCTGCGGCTGACGCTGGCGACGCCATTGCTTGCCGTGCTCGCGCAGCTCGGCGACCTCTACGAAAGCCACCTCAAGCGCCGGGCCGGCGTCAAGGATTCGGGGGATCTGATCCCCGGTCACGGCGGCTTTCTCGACCGGCTCGACGGCGTCGTGCCGGGCGCCCCGGTCG
>JAEWJQ010000206.1 GCA_023386515.1 Pseudomonadota bacterium
CACCAGCGGCGCCCGCGGTGCGACGACGCGCGCGTGGATCGCCGCCGCCGCCTCGCCCAGCGCGGCGCCCTCCGCGACCGGGACGATGCGGCGACCGGCGGGCTCGATCACCTCATAGGCGGCGAACCACTGCATCCCGCCCGCCAGCCGCGCGACCGACCCGTCAGGCAGGCCGATCGGCGTGTCGACGAACTGGACCGGGCGCAGGTGCATCGGACTCTCCATCCCCATCGGTGCGGGCGAGCCGATCCCGCCCGCCCAGGCTCAACGCGTCACGGCTGGGTCGCGAGCAGATAGGTCTGGCGCAGCGTGTCGATCGGCTGGAGCGTGCCGTCGCTCTCGTGGTGCCAGAAGGTCCAGCCGTTGCAGGCCGGCGCGCCCTGCAGGCTGGCGCCGAGCTTGTGGATCGAGCCGCTGGCGCCGCACACGCTCGCCAGGCTGCCGTCGGCGCGGACCATGGCCTGGAAACGGCGCTTGGCGTCGGTCAGCATCGCGCCGGGGGCAAGATAGCCGTTCTCGACCAGCACGCCGAACGCCACCTTGGGCTGTGCGCGCGGGCTCTGCATCGTCGCCAGTGCCGATTCGTCGAGCGGCAGCGCCGCCGCGATCCGCTCCGCCGCCGCGTCGATATAGGACAGTTCGCGCTCGATGCCGATCCAGCGGCGGCCGAGCCGCTTGGCGACCGCGCCGGTGGTGCCGGTGCCGAAGAACGGGTCGAGCACGACGTCGCCCGGCTTGGTGCAGGCGAGCATGACGCGATACAGCAGCGCCTCGGGCTTTTGCGTCGGGTGGACCTTGTGGCCGCCTTTCTTCAGCCGCTCCTGCCCGCCGCAGATCGGGAATTCCCAGTCGGAGCGCATCTGCAGCTCGTCGTTCAGCGTCTTCATGCTGCGGTAGTTGAAGGTGTATTTCGCCTTTTCGCCCTTCGACGCCCAGATCAGCGTCTCGTGCGCATTGGTGAAGCGGGTGCCGCGGAAGTTCGGCATCGGATTGGCCTTGCGCCAGACGATGTCGTTGAGGATCCAATAACCCAGGTCCTGCACCGCGGTGCCGACGCGGAAGATGTTGTGATAGCTGCCGATCACCCAGATCGTACCGTCGTCCTTGAGGATCCGGTGCGCCTCCGCCAGCCAGGCGCGGGTGAAGGCGTCATAGGCGGCGAAGGTGTCGAACTTGTCCCAATCGTCGGTGACCGCATCGACATGGCTGCCGTCGGGCCGGAACAGCTCGCCGCCGAGCTGCAGATTGTAGGGCGGGTCGGCGAAGACCATGTCGACCGACTTGTCGGGCAGCGCCTTCATCGCGGCGATGCAATCGCCCATGACGATCTGGTCGAGGGGGAGTTCGACCTCCACCTGCGATCGCGCCGCGACGCGCGGCTGCCGGACCTTCTCGATTACCCCCATCTACGCCCCCTTCTCGAAGCTCCAGAAGCGCGAATCCGGCGACTCCCGTCAAGCGATCATTGGTTAACGATATTTCCTGCGATGCCGTTAACGGCGCCCCACAAACCCTCTTGCGTCCCAGATTTTGCGCCGCCGCGCCGATCCGACGCCCCAGCGGATGGGGTGTGGCGCAAAAGACTCAGCGCGCCGGCGATGCGGTTGCGCGGCGCAACTTCGCCCCCTCACGCCGCGTCGCGCGGCGCGAACAGGTCCGCGGCGCGCGCGACGGGCGCGAAACTGTGGCGGTGAAGCGGCGACGGGCCGTGTTCGCGCAGCGCGGCGAGATGCTTGGGGCAGCCATAGCCCTTGTTGCTGTGCCAATGATAATGCGGGTGGGCGGCGGCATGGTCGCACATGATCGAATCGCGCAGCGTCTTGGCGACGATCGAGGCGGCGGCGATCGAGGCGGACAGCGCGTCGCCGCCGACCAGGGCCGTCGCCGCATAACGCCAGCGCGGCAGGCGGTTGCCGTCGACCAGCACATGGCCGGGCTCGCAGCCAAGCGCCTCGACCGCCAGCGTCATCGCCTTCATCGTCGCCCAATAGATGTTGAGCCGGTCGATCTCGTCCGCCTCGACGATGCCGACGCCGACGCCTGCGCGCTGGCGGATCAGTCCGGCGAGCCGCTCGCGCTCATGTGCCGGCAGCTTCTTGGAATCGTCGAGGCCGCGCGGAATGCCGCGCGCCGGCAGGATCACCGCCGCCGCGACCACCGGTCCGGCGAGCGGCCCGCGCCCCGCCTCGTCGACTCCCGCCACCGGCGGCAGGCAGAGTTTCTCGTGCTTCAGGCCCGGCATTCGGCTCCCCATAGCGCGAAGGGCGTGACGCCCAGCGCATGTCCCATCGGCCCGTGCCCTGCCCCAAGGCCGGGCGCAGCGGCAAGTGCGGCCTGCGTATACGCGATGGCCCGCCCGACCGCGTCGGCGAGTGCCAGCCCCGCGGCCAGACCGGCGGCGATGCCGCTGGCCAATGTGCAGCCGGTGCCGTGCGTGTGGCGCGTCTCGATGCGCGGGTGCATCCAGATCGTCTCGCCGCCGTCGGCGTCGATCAACCGGTCCTCGACGATCGCGCCATTGCCGTGGCCCCCCTTCACCAGCAACGCCGGGCCGAGCGCACGGACCGCCCCCTCGCCACCCAGCGCGGCAAGTTCGGGCAGATTGGGCGTGACGACCGCCGCCATCCCCATCAGCCGGGTGAAGGCCGCGACCGTGGCGGCATCGGCGAGCACCGAGCCGGAGGTGGCGATCATCACCGGGTCGAAGACGATCGGGGCGCCGACCCGCTCGAGCCGGTCGGCGACCGCATGCGCCGTGTCGGCGCTGCCGATCATGCCGATCTTGACCGCGTCGGTGCCGAGGTCGGCCAGCACGCTGTCGATCTGCGCGACGACCATGTCGGGCGGGACGGCCTGTACCGCCTGCACGCCCAGGGTGTTCTGCGCGGTGATCGCGGTGATCGCGGTGGTGGCATGGCCGCCGAGCATCGTGACGGTCTTGATGTCGGCCTGGATACCGGCGCCACCGCCCGAATCGGAGCCGGCGATGATGAGGACGCGGGGGATCATGCGGCGGAAGGTCGCAA
>JAEWJQ010000400.1 GCA_023386515.1 Pseudomonadota bacterium
ATGCTAGATAGTAGATCATGGGAGGGAGACGCATGTCCCCTGCAGCCAGGTGCCAGGCCAAGATCAAGGCGGTGTCCCGCCCTCGGGCGGTACCGCACGCGCCAACACGCCACCGCCTCGCCTGGCATCGATGGATCGGCCGGCCTCTCACCGCGCTTGGGCTGCTGCCAATGACGCTGAACCTGCTCCTGGGCGGCCACAGTCCCTTCTACCTGATGCTCGGAGGCGCCGTAACGGCCTCCACCTCTGGCGGTTCGGCTGGTTCGACCGCCAGGAATGAGCCGTCTCAAGGAGCTCCCAGACACACAACTCATCTACGGTCCAGCCTAGTAACACACAGGGAGAGGACGGAGAGGTGAAAATACCGAGGCGCGTCGACGCTTCGCTGGACTGGCTGGAGAAGCACATCAGCGCTCTCGCGGCCACCGCCGCAATGATCATCACGGCGGCATCCACGCTGTGGCTGCCTTCCTTCGCCGGATTCATCCCCGGCCTCGCCATAGGCGGTCTCTTTGTCCACCTACGACTCACGAAACGCCTCGTGAAGGCCAGGAGGGACATCGACGACCTGCTCCGGGACAACGGGGCCCTGCGCCACCGTAACAACGTCCTCACGAGCGGCGTAATCTCACAAGACACCCAGATGACCCATAAGTTCGTACCCATCGGCGAGGCTGTGGCCGATGCCGAGGAGGCACACGGCACACTGCCCCTCCCGCAAGACACCACGAATGCAACAGCTTGAGGACGGACGGAACCGCCCACGGTTACGCCTGGACCGGAGTATGTCGACTCACGGTGAAAGGCAGTGGGCTGTCGCGATGAGACAGCGCAGCGCGACCTTGGCGACCTTTGGTCCCGCCCGCGAGCGGGACGCGAAGACGGCTGACAGCGGGAACACCGCGCTCCTCCGGTCGAAGGCCGGACAGTAGGCATCGTGACGTGGGAGTGAGCCACCGATGATGATCTACGACCACGATGTCAGCGACCGGGGAAGTACGGATGGTCCTGGTCTGGGGTCTGGTCATGGCCGTCATCGTCGTGATCGTCCGCGTGCTGACGAAGAGCTCCGCGATTCTGCGCGTCAACGATCCTCCGGGCACCTCGTTCAGAGCGGGAGTCACCACATCCACCTGGTCCGGAACTCGACCTGCTCTCTACGAAACCACGGGCTGTACCCGGTGGCGGCTCGGCGCGCAGTCCACGCGGTTCACCACATGATCGCTTGGGCACGCTGCCCAAAGAAGGAGGCGGTGTGTTCAGCTGGGTCGCCGTCACAGCCCGGCGCCGTTGAGCACGACACCGGTCAGCATGAAGAGCACGATCGCCACGGCACTGTTTCCCGTCGGCGTAGCGGCGTGGCTCATGCAAGCCCACGAGTTCTCAAGGCTCCTCGCGCCAGGCGAGTTTGATGAGGCGGTTCTTGGCGTCCTCGGCGACTTCGGCGTCAACGACCACGTCATAGCGGGACGCGACGATCTGGCTGCGAGAGGTGAAGTCGCGGCGGCCGCCGGTGAGCGTATGGGCGATGAATCCGAAGACTGCTCCGAACAGCGCGCCGTATCCGATACCGCCGAGCAGCAACGGCAGCATCGCGCCGTGGTCGCTGGTGAACAGGGACAGCAGCAGCCCGATCAGCAGTCCGAACCACGCACCACTGCCGCCGCCTGCCAAGGCCGCCCGACGGCGGGTGAGCCTGCCGAGCACGGTCTCGACCATCCGCAGATCGGAGCCGATGATCGCAGTGCGCTCCACAGGGAACTTGTCGTCCGTCAGAAAGTCGACGGCACGCTGGGCCTGGTCATAGGTCGGATAGGACCCGACTATCGGCCGGTCAGTGCCGAGCGGGGTGCTCTCCTCAGTCACGAGTCCGCCCCTCTACCTTGGTTGGACCTCGTTGTTACCCATACTGCGCTCTCCTTCACCGGCCGACCAGTGACCTTGGCCTGGCTTTGGGGAGGCGTCCGTCCCTGCTCAGCCTCGACGGCCGCTCGGATGCCGGAAAGGACTTGTGAGGACACCTCGGGGGACACGTCAGGCGGTTCTGACGATGCCGGTCACTGCACTACGCCATCCCGGCGAGCGAAGGACGTCGATCACAGATTTGAGGAGACCTGCCATGCACCATGCCGAAGACCACCATGCGAATCCTCCAATGGATCCGCCTCCGGCGGATCCGGACAAGCGCGACAACCCCGGCTCGGGCGAGAAGCGCAGCGTAGCCGTTCTCGATGTGAGCGGTCTCAACTGGGCATCGGAGCAGAACGTCGTCGCCTCCGTCTTGGGGCGGCGACCAGGAGTGCTGAAAGCCGAGGTCAATGCCGTCTCACAGACGGCTACGGTCGCGTTCGACCCGGCACGTACCTCGCTGGCCGAACTCAGGCGCTGGGTGACCGAGTGCGGTTATCACTGCGCCGGGCAGTCGGTGCCGTCCCACATTTGCGATCCCATGGCCGAACCCGATCCATCCGCGCCGGAGGCGGATACCGCTATCGATCACGCTGGACACCGGACATCGATACCGGATTCCACCGCCAAGCCCGAGGCCGCTCGGTCGCCGCATGAGGCGATGGGGCACGGCGGGCACGGGGCGATGTCGATGGCGGCGATGGTCGCCGACATGCGCAACCGGTTCCTCGTGGCGGTGCTGTTCTCCATCCCCATCGTGATCTGGTCGCCGATCGGCGAGGAAGTGCTGGGCCTGGACGTGCCGACTCCGTTCGGGCTCCGCCAGGACGTGTGGGCGCTGCTGCTGAGTCTGCCGGTGATCTTCTACTCGTCCTGGATCTTCTTCGACGGTGCCAGCCGGGCGCTGCGGGCCCGCACGTTGGACATGATGGTGCTGGTCGCCGTCGCGGTCGGAGCCGGCTGGCTGTATTCACTGGTGATCACGCTCACCGGCGGCGGCGAGGTTTTCTACGAGGCGGCCACCGTGCTGGCAGCGTTCGTACTCCTGGGGCACTGGTTCGAGATGCGCGCGCGCGGCGGCGCCAACGATGCCATCCGCACCCTGCTCGACCTCGCGCCGCCCAAGGCCGTGCTCATCCGCGACGGCGAGCCGGTCGAAGTGCCCACCGCCGACGTGACCGCCGGGGACCTGCTGCTGGTACGTCCGGGGACCAAGATCGCCGTCGACGGGGTGGTCGAGGACGGTGAGAGCGAGGTCGACGAGTCGATGGTCACCGGCGAGAGTCTGCCGGTGCACAAGGCGCCCGGGAACACCGTCATCGGCGCCACCATCAACGCCAACGGCACGTTGCGCGTCCGCGCCACCAAGGTCGGCGCCGACACCGCCCTGGCACAGATCGTCCAACTCGTCCAGGAGGCGCAGAACTCCAAGGCTCCCGGCCAGCGCCTTGCCGACCGGGCGGCGTTCTGGCTGGTGCTCGTTGCCCTCATCGGCGGCGGGGCGACGCTCGCGACCTGGCTGCTGACCGGCAGCGCCTTCTCCACCGCAATGCTGTTCGCCATCACCGTGGTGGTCATCACCTGCCCAGATGCCCTCGGCCTGGCCACCCCTACCGCGATCATGGTGGGTACCGGGCTGGGCGCCAAGCGCGGCGTGCTGTTCAAGAACGCCATGGCACTGGAGACCTCCGCCCGCATCCAGACCGTCGTGATGGACAAGACAGGCACGCTCACCAAGGGGGAACCCGAGGTTACCGACGTGATCACCGATGAGCCGGACGAGACCGAACTGCTCCGCCTCGTCGCCGCCGTGGGACGCGCCACC